>DATISQ010000171.1:0-3175 GCA_035581905.1 Cryobacterium sp. | reverse complement strand
CTGCTCGAACTGGCTCGTCGTCGACCCCTCGATCGACCAGTGGCCGCTGTTGTGCGGGCGCATCGCCAGCTCGTTGACCAGGATGCGCTCATCCGTCGTCTCGAACAGTTCGACGGCGAGCATGCCGGTGGCGCCGATGCCCTCGGCGATGCGCACGGCGATGTCGGCTGCGGCCTGGGCCAGCCGGCCCTCCGACTGCGGCGCCGGCGCGATGACCTCGGCGCAGACGCCGCCCTGCTGCACGGTCTCGACCACGGGCCAGACGGCGACCTGGCCGGAGGGCCGACGCGCGACCAGCTGGGCGAGTTCGCGGCGGAACTCGACGAGCTCCTCCACCAGGAGGGCCCCCGCGTTGCCGTCTTCGGCGAGCGCGGCGAACCAGTCGTCGGCCTCGTGCTCGTGGGTGACCAGCCGCACGCCCTTGCCGTCGTAGCCGCCGCGGGCCGTCTTGACGACCGCGCGACCGTTGTGCGCGGCCAGGAACACGCCCAGCTCGGCGGCGTTCTCCACCCGGGCCCAGTCGGGCACCGGCAGACCCAGCTCGCTCAGACGCTGACGCATCAGAAGCTTGTCCTGCGCGTAGAGCAGTGCGTCGGGCCCCGGATGCACGGCCACGCCCCTGGCCACGAGCTCGCGCAGGATGCTCTGCGGCACGTGCTCGTGGTCGAACGTGACGACGTCGACGGTGTCGGCGAAGGCCAGCACCACGTCCCGGTCGCGGTAGTCGCCCACCTGCACGGCGGCCAGGTCGGCTGACATGCCCTCGGTCTCCGCCAGCACCCGAATCTGGATTCCCAGGTTGACGGCCGCCGGAATCATCATCCTGGCCAGCTGGCCGCCGCCGATAACGCCCACAGTCGTGTTCATCGCTCCACCAATTCCTTACGACCGGTCATTCTCCGGTTCGGGTTCTCTCAGGCGGCAGGCAGGGCCTCGCCGTAGACTCAACTGGACTTCTCTAGGATCCTGGTTCTCGACTCCTATCTTTGCCCATCATCCGGAGGCATGCATGCCGAGTACATCGGACCGATCAGCACGGCTTCTGGCCTTCGCCAGCCAGCTCGGCAAGTTCGGGGCTGTCGGCCTGGTCGGCTTCGTCGTGGACTTCACGGTCTTCAACCTGCTGCGCACCACGGTCTTCGACCCCTCCTCGGTGGAGGCCGGACCGATCTACGCGAAGGTCGTGTCGACCACGCTGGCCATCATGGTGAACTGGATCGGCAACCGCTTCTGGACCTTCGGGGCCAACCGCCAATCGCGCACCCTGCGCGAGGCGGTCGAGTTCCTCGCCGTCAGCCTGGTAGGTATGGCCATCGGCCTCGCCTGCCTCTGGGTCAGCCGGTACGGGCTCGGTTACACCAGTCTCCTCGCCGACAACATCTCGTCGAACGTGATCGGGCTGGGGCTGGGCTCGGCCTTCCGCTTCCTGCTCTACCGGCACTGGGTGTTCTCCCCGCGGCGCACGGCCGCGGCCTCGGAGCGTGCGCTGGCTGCTTAGCGGGATCCCCAGCGGGCGGATTCGTCCGCGAGCGCTGCCTGTTCCTGGCGGCGCGAGCCGGTCAGGGTGCGCGAGGACTCCATCAGGTCGTGCAGCACCTGCTGCACCAGCTCGGCCTGGGGCACATCTTTCAACACGAGTGGATGCTCCAGTCCGGCATTGATCAGCACGTCACCCGAGCGGGCCAGCGATTGCAGCCAGTTCTGGCGCACGGTCACGTCGTAGCCGCGGCTGTGCAGCAGCTCCTGGCGGGTGCGCACGAAGAATCCGTGCCGGAAAATGATGCGCCGGGTGGTGATCGTGTAGCGGTTGTTCAGCCACGACGCCAGCGGCAGCAGCCAGAGCAGCAGCACGAGGGCGGCCGCGGCCGCCAGCAGCGCGATGTTCTCCCACGGCTCCGGCAGGGAACCGTAGAAGTACCCGGTGGCGCCGACGACGGCCACCAGCGCCAGGCTGGGCCAGAACAGGATCCGGGCGTGCGGCCGGAGCCCGGCCACGACCGACTCGGCCGGGGGAAGCACCTCGGCCGTGCCGAAGCCCGCTGTCTTTGTCATATCCAATTAATACCGCAGGTGGGTGACATCCCCGGCGGCGACAGCCTGCAGTTCGCCGGTCAGCTGGTCTTCGACGATCAGGCGGCCGCTCCGGTCGAGCGCGATCGCGGTGCCGACCAGGTCGGTGCCGCCGGGCAGTTCCACCCGCACGACCCCGCCGATCGTGGCGCAGAGTTCGGTGACCGCGTGCAGCAGTCCGCTGTGCACCGGGTCGCCCTCCGCGTCGAGGAAGGCCCGGGTGAGGTCCCGCAGTTCGGTGAGGTAGCGGGCGAGAACGGCATCCGGGTCGGGGGCCGTGCCGGTCACCAGCAGCAGGGACGTCGAGGTGAGCGTGGGCAGGTCGTGCTCGTCGAGGGCCACGTTCAGGCCGGTTCCGATGACCAGGCCCTGCGCGTCGGGCAGCAGCTCCGAGAGGATGCCCGACACCTTGTAGCCGTCGATCAGCACGTCGTTCGGCCACTTCAGGGTGACCTCGTGCCGGGGGGCCTCCTCGCCGGGCTCGTTCGCCGTGGCCGCCAGGCTCTCGTCGACGACCGCGCGCACGGCCCGGGTCATCGCCGCCCCCGCGAGCAGGGGGAACCAGCCGAAGTGGTCGATCGGGAGCGGGGCGGCCGAGACCCGGGGGCGGAGCAGCACCGAGATGGCGAGCGACTTGCCGGTGGGGGCGAGCCAGGTGCGGCCCAGCCGGCCGCGACCGCGGGTCTGGGTGTCGGTGACGACCGTCGACAGGTCGGGCCAGGCTGCGGCATCCTCGCCTGCCGCGTGGGCGACGAGCACGTCGTTCGTGGACCCGGTCTCGGCCAGGTATTCGAAACGCGGTACGACCTCACGGCTGAGCGGAAACTCCATCTGACCCTCTCTGGTGGCTAACTCCTGCAATTCTCCCGAAACCGGGCCGAAAAGGCACAATTCCGGCCCGAATCCGGGAATTCTCCGGAGTTGGCCACGGGGATGCGGGCACACCCGACCAGCAAACCGGCCAGTTTTTGTAGACAATCGTCAACGATCGGGGGCAGGGGCTGGCCGGTAGAGTGAACCGCGTGACTGAGAACTCGCCCCTTGCGGGCCCCGACCTGTACACGACGGCTGGAAAGCTCGCCGACCTCAAGCTGCGCTATCACGA
>DATISQ010000170.1:0-2891 GCA_035581905.1 Cryobacterium sp. | reverse complement strand
ACGGTGAACTTCAGCCTGCTGGCACTGGATCAGATCATGAACAACGCCGCGTCCCTGCTGCAGATGTCTGGCGGTCAATTCAACGTGCCGCTGGTCATCCGCATGACCACCGGGGCCGGTCGGCAGCTCGCTTCGCAACATTCGCACAGCCTCGAGGGCTGGTACGCGCACATCCCGGGCCTGCGCATCCTCACCCCGTCGACCCTGGCCGACGCCCGCGGGATGCTGTGGACCGCCCTGGCGGACCCTGACCCGGTGCTGATCTTTGAGCACGGTTCGCTCTACAACGCGGCCGGCGAGCTGGACGACGACGCCGGCGCGGTCGACATCGACACGGCCGCTGTGCGCAGAACGGGCGCCGACGTCTCCCTGATCACCTACGGCGGCACCCTGCCCACCGTTCTCGACGCCGCCGAGCAGCTGATGGCGGAGGGCATCGACGCCGAGGTTCTCGACCTGCGCACCCTGCGGCCCCTCGACGATGCCGCGATCCTGGCGACGGTCGCCAAAACGCACCGCGCCGTCGTGATCGACGAAGGATGGCGAAGCGGAAGCATCTCGGCCGAGATCAGCGCCCGCATCACCGAAAACGCCTTCTTCGACCTGGATGCCCCGGTCGGCCGTGTCTGCAGCGCCGAGGTTCCCCTGCCCTACGCCCGGCATCTCGAACAGGCCGCCCTGCCGTCGGTCGCGCGCGTCGTCGCCGCCGCCCGGGAGGCGGTGGGCGCTCATGGGTGAGTTCCGGATGCCGGCCCTCGGCGCGGACATGGAGCAGGGCCGGGTGGTGGAAGGGCTGGTCAAGCAGGGCGACTACGTGCACCGCGGCGACATGATCGCCGTCGTCGACACCGAAAAGGCCGACATCGACGTGGAGTCCTTCGAGGAGGGCGTGGTCGCCGAGCTGCTGGTCGAGGTGGGCACGACCGTCCCGGTCGGTGCGCCACTCGCCCGGATCACCCAGACCCCGGCCACCGGCGCCGCGCCCTCCGCGCCCACCGCACCCGCCGCACCGACCGCAGCCGCGCCCGTGCCGGCCGCACCGGCCCCGGCGATCACCCGTGAGGTCCCGGCGCCGGGCTTCGTGTCTCCCCCGGTGCGCCAGCTCGCACACCGGCTCGGCGTCGACACCGCCACCGTGCACGGCACCGGGAAGCACGGAGCGCTCACCCGGGCCGACGTGGAGCGGGCCGCGGCCGAACACCCGCCGGTCGAAGTCACGCCCCTCCCGCAGGCCGCCCCGCGGCCGGCCGGCCGGGTGCGTTCCTCCCCGCGCGCCCGGCGCGTGGCCGAAAATCTCGGCGTCGACCTTACCGCCGTGGCGGGAACGGGCACCGCGGGCGCCGTCACGGAGGCCGACGTGCGGAGCTTCGCCGCCGGTCCGACCGTCGCCGACGCGGTCGCGGCCCCGGTCGCTGGGCCGGTCGCTGAGCCGGTCGCTGAGCCGGTCGCTGAGCCGGTGGTCGCACCACCCCCCGCACCGGCCACCGCGCCCACGGATGCCGCGGAGCGGGCCGCCGGCCTGCGCCGCGCCATCGGGTCGCTGAGGGCGCGCTCGAAGAAGACCATCCCGCACTACTACCTGAGCACCACCCTGGATCTGCGCGCGGCGCTGGACTGGATGGAGCAGCGGAACGCCGACCGGCCGGTCGCCGAGCGACTCGTACCGGCCGCGCTGCTCCTGAAGGCCTCCGCGCAGGCCGCCAGGGACGTACCCGAGGTCAACGGCTTCTTCACCGAGGGTTCCTTCCACCCGAGCACCGCCGTGCACCTGGGCGTGGCCGTGGCGCTGCGGCGCGGCGGATTGGTTGCCCCCGCTCTGCACGACGCGGACACCCTGACGCTGGAGGTGCTGATGGAGCGACTGCGCGACCTGGTGAGCCGCGCGCGCGGAGGCCGGCTGCAGCGCGCGGAGATGGCCGACCCGACCCTCACCGTCACCAATCTCGGCGACCTCGGGGTCGAGAGCGTTTTCGGCGTGATCTACCCGCCGCAGGTCGCCCTGGTGGGATTCGGCCGGGTCCGGGAGGAACCGTGGGCCCGGAACGGCCTGCTCGGCGTGCGCCCCGCGATCACGGCCACCCTGTCCGCCGACCACCGGGTCAGCGACGGGCTACGCGGGGGGCGGTACCTGGCCCGGATCGACGAACTGTTGCAGAAACCGGAGGAGCTATGACCGAACAGGAAGCCCGAGCGGCGGTGTACGCGGCCATCCGCCAGGTGGCGCCGGATGTCGACACCGACGATCTCGACGAGGGTGCGCGACTGCGCCAGGATCTGGAGCTCGACTCGCTGGACTTCCTCCGGCTGATCGAGACGATCCACGAGGCGACGGACGTCGACACCCCCGAGCGCGACTACGCGGTTGTCACGACGGTCAAAGGCCTGATCACCTACGTCGCCGAGCACGGCTGATGCAATCCCCGAGTATTATTCGGTTTCTCACCGGCCAAGTCAAGGCCCTCGACGCAGTCGTGCCGGGGCTGTGTACTGATGGTCCAGCCCGAACTGGAGGACCCCATGACCATTACCGCACATGCACCATCCGTTGCCAGCTACAACCGTGCAGCGACGGACGCGTTCGGCGACTACCTGAGAAAGATCGGCAGCGTCTCGCTCCTCACCGCCGAGGACGAGGTCGATCTGGCACGGCGCATCGAAGTCGGCCTGTTCGCCGAGCAACGCAGTGAGCAGGGCGAGGTCGAGCCCTCCCTCCTCCGCGAGCTGGCCTGGCTCGCCCATGACGGCCGCCGCGCGAAGAATCACTTCATCGAAGCCAACCTGCGCCTCGTGGTCAGTATCGCCAAGCACTACTCCGGGCGCGGCATGCCCATCATGGACCTCGTCCAGGACGGCAACATCGGACTCGTCCGCGCCGTCGAAAAATACGACTT
>DATISQ010000169.1:0-1865 GCA_035581905.1 Cryobacterium sp. | reverse complement strand
TGGTCGACGTTGATGTCGACGCCGCCGAGGGCGTCGATCAGGTCGGAGAAGCCCTGCATGTCGATCAGCACGTAGTACTGGATCGACAGCCCGGTCACCCCCTCGGCCGCGTCGCGCATGCCCTCGATGCCCGGTTCGCTGGCCTGGTCGACCGCGTCCGGGTACATCTCCGGGCTTTTCAGCTCGACCTCGGTGTAGATCGAGTTGAGCATGCACGCGGAGACCTCGCAGCCGTCGATGGCGCCGTACCCGTCCGGGTAAACGGATTGCAGCGGCGAGTCCGCCGGGAACGGCACGTCCTCCAGGTTGCGGGGCAGCCCGATCATGGCGGCCTGGCCGGTGTCGGCGTCGATGCTGACCACGGAGATGCTGTCGGGGCGCAGGCCCTCCCGGTCGGGGCCGGCGTCGCCGCCGAGCAGCAGGATGTTGTAGCGCCCGTCGGAGGGCGGTTCCGTCGGGCCGGCGACGAAGACCGAGGAGAGGAACCCGCTGGCCGTGGTGGCCACGTAGGCACCGTACCCGGCCGTGCCCACGACACCGATCATCAGCACCGTCGCGAACCCGGCGATGATCGGGCGGGCCTTGGGGGTGGCGCGCACGAGACGCACGAGACGCAGGGTGTCCAGGGACAGGATCAGCCAGACCACCCCGTAGAAGGCCAACAGGATCGCGGCCGCCCACAGGCCGATCGAGTTCGTGAACACGGTCAGCGCGACAGCAGGCCAGAGGAAGTAGACCACCCCCACGACCACCGCGAGGGTGATCAGCGTGAGCGTCATGCCGAGGCCGAACCGGCCGAGCCGACGGTTGCCCGCCAGCACCTGCGCGGAGCCGGGCAGCACGAAATTGAGCACCACGAGCCACCACGCCCGGCGGGTCATGATCGGGGCGGACCCGGCATCCGGATACCGGATCGGCGTGCGTGCACTGCTCATAGCTTCGCTTGAAGGTCCAGGTTCTTCTGCTCGACCTGGGCGGCCAGCATCTCCATGTAGCCGAGCAGCTTCACCCGCAGGGAGTCGTCGGCGATGGCCAGGACCTTGACGGCGATCAGCCCCGCGTTGCGCGCGCCGCCGATGGAGACGGTGGCCACGGGCACCCCGGCCGGCATCTGCACGATCGACAGGAGCGAGTCCAGGCCGTCGAGCCGGCCCAGCGGCACGGGAACGCCGACCACCGGCAGGGTGGTCACGGCCGCGAGCATCCCGGGCAGGTGGGCGGCGCCGCCGGCGCCGGCGATGATCACCCGGAGGCCGCGCGCGTGGGCGCTCTGCCCGTAGGCGATCATCTTCTCCGGGGTGCGGTGCGCCGAGACGACCTGCACCTCGAACGGAACGCCGAAGTCGCGCAGCAGCTGTGCCGCGTCGCTCATCACCGGCCAGTCGGAATCGGAGCCCATCACGACCCCCACCAGCGGCATCAGGGCAGCCTCGCGTGGAGCGGTTTCGGTCACAGGGTTGTTTGTCACGCAGTCGATCCTATTTGGTCAGTCCTGAAAGATTGCCGCTGCGGCCCGCGCCTGGTAGGCGACGAGGTCCAAATCGTCCCCGCCGACGGTCACATGGCCGACCTTACGGCCCGGCCGGGGATCCTTGCCGTAGGTGTGCACCTTGGCGGCCGGAAAGGCCTCGAACGCGGCCGGGTAGCGGTCGGACAGGGTCTCCTCGGCCGGTCCGCCGAGGATGTTGACCATGACCGTCCACGGGTCCCTGGCCTCAGTCGCCCCGAGGGGAAGGTCGAGCACGGCCCGGAGGTGCTGCTCGAACTGGCTCGTCGTCGACCCCTCGATCGACCAGTGGCCGCTGTTGTGCGGGCGCATCGCCAGCTCGTTGACCAGGATGCGCTCATCCGTCGTCTCGAACAGT
>DATISQ010000168.1:0-8741 GCA_035581905.1 Cryobacterium sp. | reverse complement strand
ATCGGCCGTCTGCCCGGCTGGGCGGCGCACTGGCGCGAGATGAACGAGGACCCGACGACCAAGATCGGTCGCCCGCAGCAGCTCTACATCGGTTCGCCGGCCCGCGACTTCCCGCAGCGGTAACCGTGGGTGGGCGGGCCGGCGCGCCGCTGGCCGGCCTGCCGCTCGTTCCGGGGCCGGCGTCGGGGCTGGGGTAAGGGCTGGCGTCGGGCCGCTGTCGAGGCCGCTACGCGGGCCGGAGCAGCAGCGTGTGCGCGGCGGCCTGCCTCACGGCGGTCAGGGAAAAGAGCCACGGCCGGGTGCGGTGCTCCTGCCAGAGCGCGGTCTGGTCGTCGTAGTTGGGATGGAACGCGTGCCCTGAGTTGCCGGTCAGATTCAGCCAGGTCGAGTCGTCCCAGTCCGCGAGGCTGACCACCTGCCGCATCGACGGCACCCAGTCCACGGTGTAGCCGGCCGTGGCATCCCAGCCGACGGCGTTGATGACGCTGGAGCCGCCCGCCACCTCGTAGGGACCTCGGTTGAAGAGCCACTCCAACGGGGCGATGCCGGATTCGCCGAAGCTGGCGTGCGTCACCTCGAGCGTGTGCATGCGGCCCCACTCCCAGCCGTAGACATCCGCGCCCATCAGCTCCTCGCCCTCGGCGGCGGCACGGGTGAGCACCCGTTTGAGCATGCTGTCGCGGCCGTTGGAACCGAGCCGGTCGTTGTTCCACCACGGCGAGTCCGGGGTCTCGAGCAGGGCGATCACGACCGCGAAGGAGCGGTCGCCGCCGGTGAACGCGGTGCCTTCCGGGAGCTTGCCGTCGAACATCACCCCGAGCAGGTTGCGCCAGACGATATTGAAGTAGGCCGCGGCGGCGCTGCCTGAGTCGAGGTGGAAGTCCCAGCCGTTGAACAGGGCCACGGCGTCGCGGGTTGCACCGGTCGTCTCGATGCTCTGCAGCACCGGCACGAGGGCGGCCGCCAGCGGGCTGTAGGTGTCGGCCTGGATGTCGCTCATCATCGTCGTCGTCACCGGGGTGCCGGTGTCGATGCGAGCCTGCAGTCGCTTCGTGATCTCGGCCGCCCGGTAGCCGAGGTCCCAGTCCTGGGTGATCAGGTACGGGTAGTCCGGGCCGACCGGGGCGTTGTTGGCCGTCACGATGAAGCCGCGGGGCGGGTTGAACGACTGCGGCAGCTCGTCGAAGGGGATGTACCCGTCCCAGCCGTACTCGCTCGTCCAGCCGGGCACGGGCGTCGTGCCGTCACCGGCCCGGCGGAGGGGGATCAGCCCGGGCGCCTGGTAGCCGATATTGCCGGCGGTATCGGCGTAGACGAGGTTCTGCGACGGCACGTCGAACAGCTCTGCGGCCTGCCGGAAGCTCGCCCAGTCGGTCGCGGCCCCGAGCGCGAAGATGGCGGATGCCGTTCGCCCCGGCGTCAGCGCCGTCCATTGCAGGGCGAGCGCGTAGGTGGTGGCCTCCGTGGCGGCTCCCTCCACGCCCTCCGCCGCCGTGGCATCCGCCCCGTCGTCCGCCGGGGGCAGGTCGATCGCCGACGGGTAGTCATTCGCGATCCCCGGGAAGGAGGTGCCGCCCAGCGCACTCACGAGCGGCCCGTGCTCGGTCGCCCGGATCTCGATGGTCACCGGGTCGCCGCCGGCGACCGTGATCGTCTCGGTGCGCGCCAGCAGCGGCTTCTGCACGCCGTCATACTCGTAACTGTCCCCGGTGACCTTCTCCAGGTAGAGGTCCGCGACATCCGGACCCAGGTTGGTGAAGCCCCACGCGACCTGCGCGTTGTGCCCGATGATGATGCCGGGCAGGCCCGAGAAACCGAACCCGGCCAGGTCGAACGGGCAGGCCGCCGTCACCACCTCGCAGCGCAGACCCACCTGATACCAGACCGACGGCATCACCGCGCCCAGGTGCGGATCGTTCGCGAGGATGGGCTTGCCGGTGTCGGTGTGCTCGCCGGCGACCACCCAGGAGTTGGACCCGATCTCGCCCCCGGCCGGGCCGAGCAGCTCGGGCACCCCCGCGAGCACGCCGCGCAGCCCCGTGAGGGAGGAGGCCAGGGCCGTCCGGGCGGAGGGATCGTCCAGGCCGTTCACCGGAGCGGCCGCGGTCGTGGTGTCCTCCGCTGCGCCGGCCTCCGCTGCGCCGTCCTCCGCGTCCTGCGCGGCAGGCTCCGGCTCGCCGGCGACGATGGTCGGGTGCGCCGCATACGGGTACGACGGATACAGCAGCGCGATTTCGTCCGGACCGAGACTGCCCGCGAGCAGCGCCCGGTCGATCTCGTCGTCGAGGTTCGACCGCAGGTCCCAGGCCATCGCCTTCAGCCAGGACACCGAGTCGGCGGGGGTCCACGGTTCGGGAGTGTAACCGGGGGTCTGCAGCCCCAGCGCCACATACTCGAGCGAGAGTTCGGCGCCGGAGTGCCTGGCCAGGTAGGCGTTCACGCCGTCGGCGTAGGCCTGGTAGTAGCCGAGGGTGACCGGGTCGAGCAGGGCCACCTCCTGCTCGGCAACCGCCCGCCAACCGAGAGTGCGAATGAAGGTGTCGGTGCCGACCTGGCTTTCGCCGAACAGTTCGGCGAGCCGGCCGCTCGTCACGTGCCGCCGGAAGTCCATCTCCCAGAAGCGGTCCTGCGCATGCACGTAGCCCTCGGCCCGGAACAGGTCCCCGGCGGTCGTGGCCACGATCTGGGGGATGCCGGCCTCGTCGCGGTACACCGAGACATCGGCCTCGAGGCCGGGCAGCACGAGCTCGCCGGCGAGAGTGGGGAAGGAGCGGGTCACGGTCCAGGCTCCGAGCCCGGCAGCCACGACGACCAGGCTCAGGATGACGGCCAGCACGACGAGCGCCGACGCGACCCGGCGGTGGCGTTTGCTGCGCGGTGCGTCGGTTCCCACGTCACTCCTTTGTGACTGGCAGCGTACTCCGCGGACGCGCCGCCGGTGGGGTGGGTTTCCGGCGCCAGGCGCCCGGCGTCAGGCGTGCAGCTGGGCGTTCAACACGATGCCGGTGCCGCTGCGCTGCAGCACCTCGACCGCGCCCGAGACCGAGTTGCGGCGGAACAGCAGGTTGGCGACCCCGGAGAGCTCGACGGCCTTCACCGACGGCGTCTTGCCGTCGGCCGTGCGCGGCTGGCCGGGCAGCAGCACCTTGGTGCCTGCGGTCACGTAGAGCCCGGCTTCGACGACGCTGTCGGCGCCGATCGAGATGCCCACCCCGGAATTGGCGCCGAGCAGGGCACGTTCGCCGATCGATACCCGTTCGGTGCCCCCGCCGGAGAGCGTCCCCATGATGGAGGCGCCGCCGCCGATGTCGGCGCCGTCACCCACGACGACACCCTGGGAGATCCGGCCCTCGACCATCGAGGTGCCGAGCGTGCCGGCATTGAAGTTGACGAACCCCTCGTGCATCACCGTGGTACCGGGGGAGAGATAAGCCCCCAGGCGCACACGCGACGCATCCGCGATCCGGACCCGGTCGGGCGTGACGTAGTTCAGCAGCGGCGGGAACTTGTCGATCCCGGTCGCCTGGATGCCGTGGCGCTGCAGGGACGGCCGCAGGCGGGTGAAGTCGGCGGGCAGCATCGGGCCGGCATTGGTCCAGACCACGGCGGGCAGATAGCCGAAGATGCCGTCGAGGTTGAGGGTGTTCGGGCGCACCAGCAGGTGCGACAGCAGGTGGAGCCGCAGGTAGGCATCCGATGTTCCAGCCGGCGCGGCGGTGAGGTCGATCTCGACCGTGACGGCCTCGATCCGCACCAGGCGCCGCGGGTCCTCCCCGGCGAATTCCTCGAGTTCGGACGGCATGATCCAGCGGTCGCGGCCGGCCGGCAGGGTGCCGAGCCGGGGCGCGGGGAACCAGGTGTCCAGCACCGTGCCGTCGCCGGCGACGGTGGCGAGGCCGTAGCCCCAGGCGTTCGAGGGGGCAACGGATGTCGGGGGCACGGCGGTGATCATGCCTCTAGGTTAGTAGAGTGCCCCAAAACACCGTGACCCTAGACCTTTCCGCGACCTCGATCGAGCTCACCCGGGCGCTCTGCGACCTCGAGTCGGTGTCCGGTGACGAGACCGCCATCGCCGATGCGGTGGAGCGCGCGCTCGCCGGGTTCCCGCACCTCGAAATCATCCGCGACGGCGACACCGTCGTCGCCCGCACCAACCTCGGCCGAGCCCAGCGCGTGATCATCGCCGGCCATCTCGACACGGTCCCGGTGAACCGCAACCTGCCCACACGGTTCGAGACCATCGACGGCGTCGACTACCTGTGGGGCCGCGGCACGGTCGATATGAAGGCCGGCGTGGCCGTGCAGTTGAAACTGGCCGCCGAACTGACCGCGCCCGGCGTCGACGTGACGTGGATGTGGTACGACCACGAAGAGGTCGCCGACGACCTCAACGGTCTCGGCCGCCTGGCCCGCAACCGACCAGACCTCTTCGAGGGTGACTTCGCCATCCTCGGCGAGCCCACCAACAGCCAGATCGAGGGCGGCTGCAACGGCAACGTGCGCGTGGAGATCCGCACCTTCGGGCTGCGCGCCCACTCCGCCCGCAGCTGGGTCGGCGACAACGCCATCCACAAGGTCGGTCCCATCATTGACATCCTGGACGCCTACGAGCCGCGGCAGGTCGAGGTCGAGGGCCTGGTCTACCGCGAGGGTCTCAACGCCGTCGGCATCAGCGGCGGCATCGCCGGAAACGTCATCCCCGACGAGTGCATGGTGCACGTCAACTACCGGTTTGCCCCCAGCCGCACCGCTGCGGAGGCCGTCATGCACCTGGAGGAGCTTTTCGCGGGCTACGAGATCACCATCGTCGACCGGGCCGAGGGGGCCCGGCCGGGCCTGGACGCCCCGCTGGCCCTGCAGTTCCTGACCGCGGTCGGCGGCGAGGCCAAGCCCAAGTACGGCTGGACGGATGTCGCACGGTTCTCCGCGCTCGGCATCCCCGCCGTCAACTACGGCCCCGGCGACCCGCTGAAGGCCCACGCCGACGACGAACGCGTCGCCCTGGCGCAGATCACGGACTGCGAGGACGGCCTCCGCGCGTGGCTGACCGCAAGCATCGGGTAGCCGTGGCGTCGTCCGGCGGGAAGGCCGGCGACCGACTCACTCCGTGGTGGGTCTGGGTCGCCGTGATCTGGGCCGCGTCCCGGCTGGTCACGACGACCCTGGTGCTGCTGCTCGCGAACGTGCAGGGCGCCAACCCGTGGACCGCCGCGTCGCCGGGTTACGCGGCGTTCGCGAACATGTGGGACGCCCGCTGGTACAACATCGTCGCCGTCGCGGGGTATCCCCAGGCGCTGCCGCTCACCGCCGGCGGGGAGATCGCGGAGAACGCCTGGGCGTTCATGCCGGGCTACCCGGTGGTGGTGCGCCTGCTGATGGAGCTCAGCGGAGCGCAGTGGGAACCCGTGGCCGTGGTCGTCTCCCTCGCCGCCAGCCTGGGCGCCGCGTTGCTGTTCTACAAGCTGATCCGCACGGTGCAGGCGCACTCGGTGGCGCTGTTCGCGGTGGTCCTGTTCTGTGTGGCCCCGCTGTCGCCCGTGCTGCAGTTCGGCTATGCCGAGTCGATGTACCTGTTCCTGCTCACGCTGGCGCTGCTCCTGTTGCTCCAGCGGCGGTACGTGCCGCTGTTCCCGGTGATCGCCGTGATGGCGCTGACCCGTCCCAGCGGCCTGGCCTTCGCGCTCGCCCTGGGGCTGCACGTCGTGCACCGCTGGCTCACCCGGGCGAGAGACCCCTTCCCGGTGCGCGAACGGATGCTGGCGGCATCCGCGGCCGTGTTCAGCGGCATCGCCGGACTGGCCTGGCCGGCCATCGCGTGGATCGTCACCGGATCGATCACGGCCTACACCGACACCGAGCTGGCCTGGCGGTCCGCCTACATCGGTTACCAGGAGCTCATCCCGTTCACCGCCTGGTTCCAGAGCGGTGTCTGGTGGCTCGGAATGCCGCTGGGCATCGTGGTCGTCGTGGTGCTCATCCTGGCCTTCGGCCTGACCCTGTTCCTCCCGGCCGTGCGCCGGCTCGGCATCGACCTGCGGTTCTGGCTGGCCAGCTACGGACTGTACCTGCTGGCGGTGTTCTTCCCGCAGTCGAGCGTCTTCCGTCTGCTGATGCCGATGTTCCCGCTGCTCGGCGCCGTGGCTCAGCCGCGGAGCGCCGTCTACCGGGTGGGCCTGGTGCTGCTGTTCATCGCCGGACAGTGGGGCTGGCTCCTGCTGTGCTGGGGGGTCGACGGAGCGGACTGGACGCCTCCCTAATTACTGTCTCAGCCGGTAATGGCAGATAATGGAAGTTCAGACGAATGAATGGAAGGGGAGTTCATGGCGGCCATGAAGCCAAGGACCGGAGACGGGCCAATGGAGGCTGTAAAGGAGGGGCGCCTCATCATCGTGCGTGTTCCGCTCGAAGGTGGAGGCCGACTCGTCGTCTCTGTGAACGACGCTGAAGCCAAAGAGCTTCACGATGCACTCGCCGGCGTAGTCCAGCCGACCGTATAGTTCCAGGATCGGCCGCGCAGCTCACGCTGTGCGGCCGATTTCTTTTTCCCGGCGGGAAGCGCCCTGCAACGGCGGTGCTTGGTTCGCTTCCGGCGGCCGCGTCTGCGCGTCAACCGACGGCACCGGTGCGGGGCTCCCACTCCCGCTGGCGCACCGGCGGGCGTCGTCGCACCGCCCGCCGCGGGCATCCGTTTCTGGGCCGGCGCCCCGCCTTCCGTCGTGTGACGTAACCGCGGAGATTTTCGCGAAACGCCGGTTGGGGCGCCGCGCTGAGCGGCGTGTTGCGACAATCTCCGAAGTTCGCGACCGCGGCCGCGACGGAGGCCCGGCGAACCTCCGGACGGCGGCCCGCCGGGTCTCGACAAGCTCGACCACCGGTGCGGGGCTCGACCACCGGGGCGGGGCTCGACCACCGGACCGCCGGCGACGGGACCGGTTAGGCGCGGAGCTTGGTGATCTGCAGCAGCCCGTCGCCCACGGGGGAGAGGGCGCTGATGACCGCGGTGGAGGAGGCGATGACGGTCAGCAGGGTGCGGAAGCCGGTGGCCACATCGTCGCGCTGGGCCGGGTTGGCCACGCGGCCGCGCCAGAGCGCGTGGGCCACGAGAACGGTTCCGCCCGGGCGGGCCAGACGCAGGGCGTGCTCGACGTACTCGATCACGGACTGCGGGTCGGCGTCGACGAACACGATGTCGTAGGAGTTCTCGTTCATGCGCGGCAGCACGTCCGCTGCCCGGCCGGTGATCAGGCGCACCCGGTTCGCGGGGATGCCGGCTTCGGAGAAGTTGGCCTTGGCGTGCTGCTGGTGGTCGACCTCGGTGTCGATCGAGGTGAGGGTGGCGCCCGGCGCGCCGGTGAGCAACCAGATACCGGAGACGCCCGCGCCGGTGCCGACCTCGAGGATGCTCCGGGCCCCGGTGGCGGCCGCGATCACGGCCGATTGGGCGCCGACCGCCGGAGAAATCGCGTCGATTCCGAGTTCGAGGGACTGCTGTCTGGCCCGCGCCAGAGCGTCGGACTCCACGACCGAGTCGTCGGAGAACTTCCAATTCAGATCTTTGTCAGACACAGGGCAACTCCAGTAGGTGAATGGATCAAGCCTAAGGGTGGCCGGGCATGGTCCGGGGAGGCCTCGCCGGGGGTTATTCTGGGGGAATGTTCGGTTTGACGTTCGAGAAGATTCTGCTGATCGGCATTGTTGCCGTCTTCCTGCTCGGACCCGAACGGCTGCCCCACTACGCCGCCCAGCTCGCCCGCCTGGTGAAGCAGGTCCGGGACCTGGCCAACGGGGCGAAAGACCGGATGCGGGACGAGATGGGCCCGGATTTCGACGACGTCGACTGGAAGAAACTCGACCCGCGTCAATATGACCCGCGCCGCATCATCCGTGAAGCTCTGACCGACGACGACGAACTCAAAGGCCAGTCGGCGACCGTGTCGCGGGCCGTGCCGAACCCGGACAGCGCCTACCTGCAACGCAAGCGCGCCAAGGAGGCCGCCACACTCCCGGCACCCTTCGACTCCGAAGCCACCTAGCCGCCCGGCCGGGCGGAACGGGCGCGGCGCTGGCGCTACGCTGAACTCACGTCTGTGAGGAGTGTGACCGTGTCGAAGCCATCGAACACCCGCCCCAAGCCCAAGCGGGTGCCGCTGCCCGTCTATTCCGCCGAGCTGCGGCAACTGCAGACCGAATTGGTCGCCATGCAGGAATGGGTCAAGGAGTCCGGCGCCCGCATCGTCGTGATCTTCGAGGGCCGGGATGCGGCCGGCAAGGGATCGGCGATCAAACGGGTCACCGAGTTCCTCAATCCCCGCGTCGCCCGGATCGTGGCCCTGCCGGTGCCGACCGAGCGTGAGCGTGGCCAGTGGTATTTCCAGCGGTACATCGAGCACCTGCCCTCCACGGGCGAGATCGTGCTGATGGACCGGTCCTGGTACAACCGGGCCGGCGTCGAACACGTGATGGGTTACTGCACCCCGGACGAGTACCGCCGGTTCCTGCACCAGGCACCCCTCTTCGAACGGATGCTGGTCGAAGACGGCATCCTGCTGGTGAAGTACTGGTTCTCGGTGTCTGACACCGAGCAGGAGAGGCGGTTCCGGTCGCGGTTGAACGACCCGATGCGTCGCTGGAAGCTGTCCGGGACCGACCTGTTCTCGATCACGAGGTGGGAGGGCTACTCCCGCGCCAAGGACGAGATGTTCGTGCACACCGATCTGCCGGAGGCCCCGTGGTGGGTCGTC
>DATISQ010000167.1:0-3509 GCA_035581905.1 Cryobacterium sp. | reverse complement strand
AGTTGTGGCCGATCACGGCGTTGGCGGCCGAGAGGATGTTCTGGGTCGAGCGGTAGTTCTGCTCGAGCAGGATCACCTTGGTGCCCGGGAAGTCGCGCTCGAACTCGCTGATGTTGCGGGTGTCCGCGCCGCGGAAGGCGTCGATCGACTGGTCGGAGTCGCCGACCACGGTGAGCGAGGCGCCCGGGATGCCGCCGGTTGCGTCGCGCAGGTTGCGCACGTGCACGCCGGTCGCCTCCAGCTCCTCGGCCAGGTCGGGCTCGACGGGGCGGGTCAGCTCGCGCACGAGGGAGTACTGCGCGTGGTTGGTGTCCTGGTATTCGTCGACCAGGATGTGCCGGAACCGGCGCCGGTAGAGCGCCGCGACCTTCGGGAACGCACGGAAGAGGTAGACCGTCTCCCCGATCAGGTCGTCGAAGTCGAGGGCGTTGGCCGCGCGCAGCCGGTGGGTGTACTGCCGGAAGATCTCGACGAACATGACCTCCTGCGGGTCGCTCATGTTCGCGTTGCGGGCGTAGGAGTCGGCATCCGCGAGCTCGTTCTTGAGCTTGGAGATCTTCGCGGACGCGTTGCCGGGCGTGAAGCCGAGCGTGTCGGCGTCGAGGGCCTTGATGATGCGTTTGAGCGTGACCTTGGTGTCGGCCGAGTCGTAGATGCTGAACGTGGCGGAAAGGCCCGCGCTTTCGGCTTCGCGGCGCAGGATGCGCACGCAGGAGGAGTGGAAGGTGGAGATCCACATGCCGTCGGCCGCCTGGCCGAGGATCGCCCGCACCCGCTCGCGCATCTCCGCCGCGGCCTTGTTGGTGAAGGTGATGGCGAGGATCTGGCTCGGCCAGGCCTCGCGGCTCTCCAGCAGGCTGGCGATGCGGCGGGTGAGCACACTGGTCTTGCCGGAGCCGGCGCCCGCGATGATCAGCAGCGCCGGGCCGCGGTAGAGCACGGCCTCCCGTTGCTGCGGGTTGAGCCCTTCGAGCAACGGGCTCTCGTTGCCCTGGGGGGCCGCCCCATCCATGATGATGGGCACCGCGGACGGGACCTGGCGGGCGGGCGGGTGATCCGGGTCGAAGAGGGTCGTCATATCGTTCACAATTCTAGGTGCTGGGTCTGACAGCGCCCGGTCGTGCAGAGCGCCCGGGTCAGTCCTCGGCGGCCAGCTCGTCTCGCACGAGCACCGCCAGGTCGGGGTGGTCGGCGAAGACCCCGTCGATCCCGGTGCCCATAATGGTGCGGAACTCGGTCTGCCAGTTGCCGAAGTCGGCCCGCAGTCGTCCCCGGCGGAACGTCTTCGCGAGGTACCGGTTCTCCGGGCGCAGCGTCCAGCAGTAGATCTCCAGGTCCGCGGCGTGGGCGGCATCGACCAGGTCGGAGGCGCCGGAGACGTTTCCGGCGGCATCCGTGGCCAGGATCATCGATTTGGGCACGCTGATCCCGTCGACCGTGCCGCTCAGCCCGTAGAGCCCGGTGTCGGAGAGGTAGTCGGCGTAGTGCGGTGCGTTCGGGCCGAGGAGCGCGACCTCGTCGAAGGGCTTGCCGCGCGCCTCGAGCAGGAAGACCCGCTTACCGTAGATGCCCCGCGCGTAGACCTTGTCGAGCAGGCTGCGCTCGAAGCTCTCAATGGTGAGGCGGCCGTCGCCGGCGTTCCAGCCGGCGTCGTTCACCTCGGCGGCGAAAAGCTCGTCGAGCGGTAACCCGATCGACTCGAAGTAGGTGGCGTGCTTGAGCTCGGCGACGATGCCGATGGGGCGGCGCACCCGCCCGGAGAGCCGGTCCATCAGCCGGAACACGTCCCGCAGGCGCAGCAGCGGAAACCGGTCGTCGAAGGTGGCGCTCGACTTGCGCACCTCGGGCAGGCGCTCGCGGGCCCGCAGGGTGCGCAGCTCGGCCCACGTGAAGTCCTCGGTGAACCAGCCGGTGAGCCGGATGCCGTCGATCACCTTGGTGGCCCGGCGGCTCGCGAACTCGGGGTGCGCTTCGACATCCGTCGTCGCCCCGATCTCGTTCTCGTGGCGCACCACCAGAACGCCGTCGCGGGTGGCGACGATGTCGGGTTCGACCGCGTCCGCCCCGAGCGCAACGGCCAGCTCGTAGGCGGAACGGGTGTGCTCTGGTCGGTAACCGCTTGCCCCGCGGTGACCGATCACGATCGGCTGCATTTGCCAACCCTACGCGTGTAACTGCCAGAATCGAGGCGATGACACCCTGGACCGTTCCCCCGACCCGCCTGCACCGGTGGGGCAGTTTCCGACCCCGCTACATCGCCGGGTTGACGCTGGTCGTGCTCGGGGTGCTCGCGACGAACTTCACCAGCACCTACAGCCTGTTTTTCCTGGCCATCGGACCGCCACTGCAGGTGCTCGGATGGATGATTCTGCCCGGGGCGCTGTGGCGGCGACTCACGGTTCTGGTTCCGGCCCTGTTCTGCAGCATCCTGCTGCTGGGCGGCGCCGACTTCAACGGGGCCTTCGCCGTGCTGCTGGCCTGCTGGCTGCTCGTGCGGCACCGCCCGTGGCTCAGCTACGTGGCCCTGATCCCGTCGATCGCGGTGAGCTTCTTCGTCAAGCACCTGCTGAACAACTATGACCAGAACTGGGTCGGCTATCTGGTCGGCTTCATCACCATGGTGGCCGCCGCGTGGCTCGCGTGGTGGCTGGCCGGCTGGTCGGCAGGGCGCCGCCCACGGGCCACCGCGAGACGCGGGCATCAAATTCGGCGGATCCCCAGCGGATCTGAATAGAATCTAGGAACTGTCCAACACTTACCGGTGTTGGCTCCGCTACCAACCCACTTGATTGTGAGCTACGGCAACCATGGCATCCTCCAACCCCGCATTCTCCCGAAACGCCGCGTTCGGCGCTCCTGGCGCCACTGCAGGTGGCAAGGTGCTCTCCGACAGCGACCTGCAGAGCATGTTCAACGCTCCTTCGGCCGGCTCGCAGGACACCGACCGCATGAGCTACGACGACACCATCCGCAAGACGGTGCTCAGCTTCGCCCTGCTGCTGGTGACCGCGGCCCTCGGCTGGGTCATCACCCCGGTGACGATGCTGCCGCTGATCGTCGGCGCGATCGCGGGTCTGGTCCTCGGACTGGTCAACGCGTTCAAGAAGGAGCCGTCGCCGCCCCTTATCCTCGCCTACGCCGCGGCCCAGGGGCTTTTCGTCGGTGGCATCTCGATCGTCTTCGAGCAGATCTACCCGGGAGTCGTCACCCAGGCCGTGCTCGGCACGCTCGTCGTCGTCGGTGTCACCCTGGCCCTCTTCGCCAGCGGCAAGATCCGAGCGTCCAAGAAGGCCACCAAGGTCTTCCTGATCGCCATGATCGGTTACGGCGTGTTCTCGCTGATCAACGTCGGCATGATGATCTTCGGTGCGACCGACAACGCGTTCGGCCTCCGCAGCGCCGAGATCTTCGGCATCCCGATCGGCCTCCTGATCGGCGTCCTCGCCGTGATCATGGCCGCGTACTCGCTGGTGCTCGACTTCGACTTCATCCAGCGCGGCGTCAACAAC
>DATISQ010000166.1:0-14793 GCA_035581905.1 Cryobacterium sp. | reverse complement strand
GGTGTTGTAGCCCCAGTAGTTGTTCAGGCCCTTTTCCTCGAGGGTGCCGTCGTTGACGAACTGGTGCACCGGCATCAGCTCGATCGCGGTCACGCCGAGTTTCTGCAGGTGGTCGATGACCGACGGATGCGCGACGCCGGCGTACGTGCCGCGCTGGCCCTCCGGCACCAGTTCCTGCAGCTTCGTGAGACCCTTCACGTGGGCCTCGTAGATCAGGGAGGCGCTGTAGGGCGTGCGCAGGGGCCGGTCCCCCACCCAGTCGAAGAACGGGTTGACGACGACGCCGAGCATCATGTGCGGGGCGGAGTCCTCGTCGTTGCGCGAATCCGGGTCGCCGAAGTTGTAGGAGAACAGGGACTGGTCCCAGTCGATGGTGCCGCAGGTGGCCTTGGCGTAGGGGTCGAGGAGGAGCTTGTTCGGGTTCGCCCGGCTGCCTGCGGCGGGGTTGTAATCGCCGTGCACGCGGTAGCCGTAGCGCTGTCCCGGCTGGATCAGCGGCAGGTAGCAGTGCCAGATGAACGCACTGGATTCGACGACCTCGATGCGGGTCTCCCCGCCCTGGTCGTCGAAGAGGCAGAGCTCGACTCGGTGGGCGGCTTCGCTGAACAGGGCGAAGTTCGTGCCGCTGCCGTCATACGTTGCGCCGAGCGGGTAGGCGGTACCGGGCCAGGTTTCCAAAGGGTGCTCCTCGTGCTGTGGGTCTCGTGCTGTGGGTCTCGTGCTGGGTCTGGTGCTGTCGGCTCACCGACCGGGCCGACAGGCCCACAAGTACGCTACCTGCTGGCGGGGCCGGCCGACGCCCGTTCATTAGCGCAGGAGACCGATCTGGGTATCATGCCGCTGTGAATGCGATTGTGATCTTCGCTCCGTCCCCCGTTCTCACGGTCACCGTCGAGGGCCGCGAGGGCGCCGCCGACGTGCATCTGCACGCCGGCGGCCAAGGCGTGTGGCAGGCCCGGATGGTTCAGGCCCTCGGCTCTTCCGTGACGATGTGCTGTGTGCTGACCGGTGAGACCGGGCAGGTGCTGGGCCATCTCGTCGGCGATGAGGGAATCGATGTGCTCGCGGTGCGCCGCGCAGGCCGAGGGGCTGCCTACCTGCACGACCGGCGCGGCGGCGAACGCGTCCACCTCGCCGAGGCCCAGGGCGATCCGCTCTCCCGCCACGACCTCGACGAGCTCTACGACCTCACCCTCCGGGCCGGTCTGAGCGCGGACGTCATCATCCTCAGCGGGCCGGCCGGCGATGATGTGGTGCCGGCGGATGTCTACCGTCGCCTCGCCTCCGATCTGCGCGCCACCGGCCGGCTGGTGATCGCCGACCTGTCCGGGGAACGGCTCCGGGCCGCCCTCCAGGGCCGCGTCAGCGTGGTCAAGGTCAGCGACGAGGAGCTCCTGGCCGACGCGCGGATCACGGAGAACAGCATCGAGCAGATCGTCCACGCCATGTACGCGCTGCAGGAGGAGGGCGCCAGCACGGTGATCATCAGCCGCGCGGAGCGACCGATGCTGATGCTCTCCAACGGCACCCTCAGCGAGGTCCACGTGCCGACCATGCAGATCGCCGATCCGCACGGAGCCGGCGACTCGCTCACGGCCGGGGTCGCGGCCACCCTGGCCTCCGGCGGAACGATCGAGGAGGCCGTTGCGCTCGGCGCCGCCGCGGGAGCCCTCAACGTCACCCGGCACGGCCTCGGCACCGGCCGGGCCGAGACCGTGCGAACGCTGCGCGACCTGGTCTGCATCTACCCGATGACCGAGTTCCCCGCCATCACGCAGAGGCTGACCCCGGACCAGCTCGCTCAGAGGGTGAAAGACCGGTGAGACAGTCCTTCACCACCCTCATCACGAACGACGACGGCATCGGCTCCCCCGGACTGCTGCGGCTCGCGCTGGCCGCCCACGACGCGGGGCTGGACGTCATCGTCGCCGCCCCCGCCGCGGAATCCAGCGGCAGTGGCGCGGCCATCACCGCGACCGAGAGCGACGGCCGCATCCTCGTGGAGAAGCGGCGTCTGGAGGGGCTCGACGGGGTCCCCTGCTACGCCGTGCACGCGGCCCCGGCACTGATCACCCTGATCGCCAGTCACGGGGCGTTCGGCCGGGCACCCGAACTGGTGCTCTCGGGGGTCAACCCGGGTGCCAACCTGGGCCGGGCCATTCTGCACTCCGGCACCGTCGGGGCGGCGCTGACCATGGGGGTGAACGGCGGTCGCGGCCTGGCGGTGTCCCTCGATGTGACGACGAACCCGACGATCCTGCGTTGGGGGGTTGCGGCGCGCCTGGCCGCCCAGCTGATCCCGTTCCTGCTCGATCAGCCCGCCGGAACCGTGCTCAACCTGAACGTGCCCAACGTCACCGGCGACCAGATGCCCGAGTTCCGCCCGGCGATCCTGGCCCGCTTCGGCATCGTGCAGACCACGATGACGCAGCAGGACCAGCACCAGATCCGTCTCGCGGTGGCCGACACGGCCGCCGAATCCGAGCCGGGCAGCGACGCAGACCTGCTCGGCCGGGGATTCGCGACGGTCACCAGCATCCGTTCGGTGGACGAACGGCCGCTCGCCGACCTCGTGCTCTAGTGCGCGGTGGTCACTGGTGCGCGGTGGTCACTTGCTCACGTCGTCGGCGCGGTCGGCGGCCACCAGCTCGCGCACGAGCGGGGCCACCTCGGTGCCGTAGAGCTCGATGCTGGTCATCAGCTTCTCGTGGGAGAGCGTGCCGAGGCTGTACTTGAGGTCGAAGCGGGACAGTCCGAGCCCCACCGCGGTGGCGGCGATCTTCGTCGCCACGGTCTGGGGAGAGCCCACGAACAGGGCGCCGTCCGGGCCGGCGTCGTGTTCGAACCGTTCCCGGGTGACCGGACCCCAGCCGCGCTCGCGGCCGATCCGGTCCTGCATGGCGGCGTAGTGCGGCCACATTTCCTCGCGGGCCTGGGCATCCGTCGCCGCGACGTAGCCCGGCGAGTGCTCCCCGATCGGGCGGGGCGGCTTCTCGAACTGAGCCAGAGCCCGGTGGTAGAGCTCGACCAGCGGCACGAAGGCCAGCGGCGAACCGCCGATGATGGCGAGCATCAGCGGCAGCCCGTAGTGCGCGGCGCGCACAACGGACTGCGGGCTGCCGCCCACGCCGATCCAGGTCGTCAGGGAACCGGATTCGGTGGGCGGGAACACCCGCTGGTTGCGGAGGCCGCCCCGGGTCTCGCCCGACCAGGTGACGGGCTTCTCCTTGAGCAACTCGGTGAACAGGTTGAGCTTCTCCTCGAAGAGGAGCTCGTACTGTTCCAGCTCCAGGCCGAACAGCGGGAACGACTCGGTGAAGGAGCCGCGGCCCAGGATGACCTCGGCGCGCCCGTTCGAGACCGCGTCGAGGGTGGAGAAGCGCTGGAAGACGCGCACCGGGTCGTCGGAGCTGAGCACGGTGACGGCGGACCCGAGACGGATGCCGGTGGTCTGCCCGGCGATCGCGGCGAGCACGACCTCGGGGGCGGAGACGGCGAAATCTTCCCGGTGGTGCTCACCGATCCCGAAGAAGTCCAGGCCGACCTGATCGGCCAGCACCCCCTCGGCCACCACGTTGCGCAGCGTCTCCGCCTGGGACAACCGGGCCCCGGAGGCGTCGAAGGTGACGTCGCCGAAGGTGTCCAACCCGAGTTCGAACTTGTTATTCATCTGTTGCGTGCTCCTAGCCGTGGTCGGTACCTTCGCCACAAAGTCTATGCAAATGCATTCAAAGACGTAACCGCGCCGGGCGCCGGGATATTCCGGTGCTTCGCGGAGCCGGACCCTGGGATTACCGGCAGAATGGGGTCAGGTGCCACCATCCGGTCGCCCCGGCGACAGGAGATCCCCGATGACCGAACACGAACTCATTTCGCTCTGGACCCGGGCCCGCTGGCACATCATCGTGTCCCAGCTCGCACCGACCTTCCTGCTCACGGCGCTCGTGGCGCTCCTGTCGCTCGGACTGGCGGACGCCGCGCTGAGCGTGCGCATCGCGGCCGCGGGCATCCTGCTGGCCTCGGGCGTTCTCGGCGCGCTCGCGCAGATCGCCTCCGCGAACGAGGGGCTCTTCATCGTGGCCGACCTGCGCGCTCTGCCCGCGAGCAGCGCCCTCGGCCGCGGCGTCATCGCCTCCGCGCCCTGGATCAACGTCGTGCGATTCCTGACCCCTGCGGTCTTCGTCGTCGTCTACATCGCGCTCCTGGTGGCCCTGTTCCTGCCCTTCTCCTAGCTCCCCCTCGCCACATCGGGTCAGGCCGGGCCAGCCGGGGCTAGAGCGCGTCCAGGTACACCCAGCGGCGGTCCAGGCGCACGAACCGGCTGACCTCGTGCTGCTGTGCGGCAGCGCCGGCGGACCGGCTGTACGCGGTGAACTCCACCACCCCCGCACTGTCGAACGGGCCTCCCTCAGCGGTCCGTTCGATCTCGAGGCGGAGCCAGCGCACGTCGGCGTCGAGTTCCACCTGCTCCGGGCGGGTGAGCGGATGCCACGTCGCAAGCAGGTAGTCCGGATCCCCCACCGCGAAGGCCGCGTACCGGGATCGCATCAGCGCCTCGGCGGTGGGCGCGAACGACTCCCCGCGATGGAACCGACCGCAGCACTCGTCGTAGGGGTTGCCGCTCAGGCAGGGGCAGGGCCGCGGGCGCTGCGCGGGGGTCGAGGTCTCTGGCACCCTTCCAGTATCGGGCAGCCCGCCTAGAACCCGGTCGGCTCGGTCTCGAACTCCTGTTCTGTCGGCTGCGCCTCGTGGTGCAGCGGGCGGAGGGCTCCGGTCTCCTCGAACCAGAACAGCGCGTCATAGCGGGCGCCCATCCGGGTGGGAACGTAGTTCCCCCGCTCCTGCTGCGGCTGGTACACCACGCCGATGGCGCGATGGCCCCGCCAACCCGACAGCCAGGGACCGGTGCGGTCGTCGCCGAATATCAGCAGCGCCGACCGGCCGAGGGCACGGTGCAGGAGATCCTCGTGGCTGCCGCCGACGGCGCCCGGCACCGGTAACACCTGTTCGGGCACGCCCCACCCCGCGGCGGCCAGCACCGTTCCCCGGTGGCCGGCGAAGCCCACCAGGGCCACGCCCTCGTCAGAGTGCCGCTCGCGCAGGAGCTGCCCCAGGTTGATCGTCCCGCCGTCGGCCATGTCGGTGGCCCGCGCGTCGCCGATATGGGTGTTGTGTGCCCAGATCAGCCCCTTCGAGGCAGGGCCGAGGTGGGCGGCGATCCGATCGACGGTGGCCATCATGTGCTCATCCCGGAGGTTCCACGACGACTGGTCGCCGCGCACCATGATGCGGTAGTAGCGCTCGGCCTCGGCGGCCACCTGGGCGTTCTGCACGGCGTCGAAGGCGTCGTCGTCGGTGGCGGCGTGCTCCGAAGCCTGCCGGACCACCTCGACCAGGAGCGCGACGACATCCGCCTCGCACGTTTCCGGGACCAGTCGGGTGCTCCAGGCGTAGCGCTGGGGGTTTTCCCCGTAGGGCACGAAGCAGCGCCAGGCCCGCAGCGCATCGGGCAGCGCGTCGAGGGCGTTCGTCTCGAGCCAGACGATGATGCGGCGCAGTGAGTCCCAGAGCGAGTACACGTCGAGGCCGTAGAACCCCACCCGTTCCGACTCGGGTCGGGTGAGGTTACGCTCGTGCAGCCAATCGAGGAACTCGGCGACGTCCTGGTTCGCCCACATCCAGGTGGGCCAGCGCTCGAACCGGTCCAGCAGACCGCGGGCGTCGACGTGCTGCTCGGTCTGGCCGCGCACCCACCGGTTGATCCGCCAGCAGTCCGGCCAGTCTCCCTCCACCCCGATCCAGGTGAAGCCGTGCTCCTCGATCAGGCGGCGGCTGAGCTCGCCCCGCCAGCGGTAGAACTCGTGGGTACCATGCGAGGCCTCACCGATGCCGACGAAGCGGGCCCCGCCGGCCAGGTCGACCACGGCGTCGAGGTCGCGCCCGCCGGTCAGGGGACGTGCCAGGGACTGGATCTCTGCGAGGACCTCCGGCACCGTCGCCCCCTGCCGTGCCGGGTTCATTCCGTCGCTCCCGTCGCTCGGGTGTCGGCGGGTTTGTCTGCGGGGCGTGCAACCGGTTTTCGGTCGGCCGGGGCGAGGCGGTCGACGAACCAGTCCCGGGCGAGGTTCGCGGCCTCGGCCAGGGTTCCCGGCTCCTCGAAGAGGTGCGTGGCGCCGGGTACGACGGACAACCGGCTGGGTCCGCCCAGCGCGGCCTGCGCCTGCCGGTTGAGCTCGAGCACGATCGTGTCGGCACCGCCGACGATCAGCAGGGTGGGAGCGTGCACCTGACCCAGCCGGCGGCCGGCCAGGTCCGGGCGGCCACCGCGGGACACGACCGCCGCGATCCGGCCGTCGGATTCCGCCACGGCCCAGAGGGCGGCCCCGGCTCCCGTGCTGGCGCCGAAGTAGCCGACCGGGAGCGGACGGGTGTCGGGCCGGGAGCCCAACCAACCGGTGACCGCGGTCAGCCGGTGCGCGAGCAGCCCGATGTCGAAGACGTTGGCGCGGTCGGATTCCTCCTCCTCGGTGAGCAGGTCGAGCAGGAGCGTGCCGAGGCCCGCCTGGTGCAGCACGTCGGCCACGAACCGGTTGCGGGGGCTGTAGCGGCCGCTGCCGCTGCCGTGCGCGAAGACCACGACCCCGGTGGCCGCCGGGGGAACCCGCAGGTGGCCGCCGAGCACGAGGTCGTCGACGGGGATCGAAACCTCCGCGTCAACCTCCGCGTCAACCTCCGCGTCGACCTCCGGATCGCCCCGGACGTCGTCCGCCGCGAGGAGGTGGCGTCGGTCGGCCGCGTCGAGCAGCGCACTGACCTCGTCGTCGGTGGTGGGGGTGAAGTCGTAATAGTGGTGGCCGATCGCGATCAGCTGGCGGGGCACCGACAGGCAGACCACCTCGTCGGCGCCCGGCAGGTCACGGATGCTGTCGCTCGCGCCGACCGGGACGGCGAAGATCACCTTCGCCGCCCCGAGGCCCCTGGCCACGAGGCAAGCCACCCGGGCGGTCGATCCGGTGGCGATCCCGTCGTCGATGACGAGCGCGGTGCGGCCGGTGAGGTCCCGGCGTTCCCGGCCCTGCCGAAAGCGGATCACGCGCGAGTCCAGCTCTGCTCGTTCCCGCCGCTCCACGGCGTCCAGTTCGTCCTCCGCGATCTGGGCCAGGCCGAGCACCTCGTTGTTGAGCACGCGCAGACCCCCCTCGCCGATGGCGCCCATCGCCAGCTCGGGCTGGTACGGCACGCCGAGCTTGCGCACCACAATCACGTCCAGGGGCAGGTCGAGGGCCTGCGCCACTTCTGCGGCCACCGGGACCCCGCCTCGCGGCAGCCCGAGCACGACCACGTCCTGTCCGCGCAGGAATTCCAACTGCTCGGCCAGCTGCCTGCCGGCGTCGACCCGATCCTTGAAAACGACCATCGTTCCCACCTCCTCCTTCGTCCATAGTCAGCCCAGACGCGGAGCAGCAACAGGGCGCGGGCCCGCGATTGGCCCGACCGACTCCGACGGGGAGGCGGCGGTTTGGGAATGCCGGGCGAGGGAGCTTAGAGTCAGCGCACCATGAATGACATTGCGATCGGCCGATACCGGCATTACAAAGGCAACCTCTATCAGGTTCACGGCGTTGCCCGGCACTCGGAGACCGACGAACAGCTGGTTGTCTACACCGCCCTGTACGGGGAACGAGGTCTGTGGGTGCGTCCCCTGGCCATGTTCCAGGAGTCCGTCAGCGTCGACGGAGAGGATGTTCCGCGCTTCGCCTCGATGGACGGCACGAACTGACGGCCCTGTGAATTGACCAGGGTGAATTGACCAGGGCAGGAGCAATCAGGACGGGCTTAAACAGGACAGGCCCCGACCGAAGTCGGGGCCTGTCCTGTATTTGTGTTTCGTGCTGTTTGGTGGATCCGAGGGGATTCGAACCCCTGACCCCCTGCATGCCATGCAGGTGCGCTACCAGCTGCGCCACGGACCCAGATTGTGTTTCGGAACTTGCCCGAAACAACTTCTCTAGGCTACTACATGATTCGCCTGCTGCTGACCACCGCTACTCGGCGGCCTTGTGGGCAGGCAGTTCGATGGGGATGACGGGGCAGTCTTTCCACAGGCGCTCGAGCGAGTAGTACACGCGCTCTTCCTCGTGGAAGATGTGCACGACGAGGTCGCCGAAGTCGACGAGGACCCAGCGGCCCTCGGCACGGCCTTCGCGACGGAGCGGCTTGTGGCCGGCCTCGGTCATCTTGTCCTCGATCTCACCGGCGATGGCCACCACGTTGCGCTCGGAGCGCCCCGTGACGATCAGGAAGACGTCGGTGAGAGGAAGGGGATTGGACACGTCGATTGCGACGAGGTCCTCCCCCGCTTTCGAGTCTGCGGCGGCGGCGGCCACCTGGAGGAGCTCGAGAGCATGGGCAGAAGCGGTCATCGAATGAATCCCTGAGTTAGTAAAAGCGAAATGGATGGCATTAGAAAATCTTGAGGGCGTAGCCGGCCACGATCAGGGCCAGCACGCCGAAGGCGAGGGCGCCCGCGGTGACGGTCAGGACCGCCGGAACGGTCAATCCGCGCCTTTTCGGCGGAGCCAGGACGCCCCGGGTCGACGCGTGGGTGCTGACGGCCCGGCTCGCACTGACCGGGGAGACGTCGCTCTGGTGTCCGCCCTCGTCGAGCTGTTCGAGCATCTGGTCCATGTCGGACGAGTCGAAGACATTGGGGAGGGCTCCGGTGGAACCGAGGCTGCGAGGAAGGTCGATCGAACCGGTGACCATGATCTCGCCGGTGCTCGAGAGCGGGCCGGACGTGGAACCCTGGTGCGGGATGGACGGCAGGATCAGGGCGTTGGTGGTGGTGGGGATGCCGCCGGCACTGATGCCGCGAGCCACGATCTGGTCGAACGGCTCGAGCTGCGTCACACCGGGAACGTGGTCGTCGACCTCGTCGCGGGCCAGCGACCAGTGGCCGACCGGCGGGTGCAGGACTCCGGGCCGGGACTTGACCCTGGTGCGCGGGGAGGCCTCGACCAGGAATTCGACCGGCGGCGTCACCTTGGCGGGAGCGACGGGAACGTGCAGTGCGTCGATGGCGAAGGGGTGCGACGCCGTCTCGGTCGCGGTCGCGGTCCCGACCGAGCCGGCGTGAGCGTCGTGCTTGAGCACGTATTCGCCGGTGTCACCGGCCTGCGCGGCCTGGAGGGCGCGCAGCTCACGACGGGTGAGGGTGCTGTGGTCCTGCGTGTGGTCCACGCTCGGCGTATGGTCGGCGGTGCGGGGCGCGAACGCGGGCGAAGTGACGGTGATCTGCCTGGCCACGGGAGCATCCGTCACCTGAACGGGCGCGGGTTCGAGCGGCGCGGGTTCGACCGGCGCGGCTTCAATCGGCGCCGGGGCCACAGACAGGGCGGATTCGCCGGTGACGATCTGCTCGTTCCGACTGGCCAACTCGCGCGCTTGACGCCGCGTCAGTGGCTGCGGGTCGTTACCCAACGTCATGCCACACTCCGATACAGATGATGCTTTGAGATGTACTGGACTACCCCGTCGGGGACCAGATACCAGACCGGGAATCCCCGATTCACACGTTCACGGCAGTCCGTGGACGAGATCGCCAGAGCCGGAACCTCCAACAAGCTTACGTCCTGGTTGGGCAATCCCGAAATACTGAGCTCGTGTCCCGGACGACTCACAGCCACGAAATGGGCCAGGTCCCAGAGTTCCTGCACGTCTTTCCAGCCCAGGATCTGCCCCATCGCGTCGGCACCCGTGATGAAGAAGAGCTCCGCCTCCGGGCGCTCGGCGTGCAGCTCGCGCAGGGTGTCGATCGTGTAGGTCGGCCCGGTCCGGTCGATGTCGACCCGGCTCACGGTGAAGCGGGGATTGGACGCGGTGGCGATGACCGTCATGAGATAACGGTGCTCGCTGGCGGTGACATCCGTCTTCTGCCAGGGCTGACCGGTGGGCACGAAGATGACCTCGTCGAGGTCGAAGCTCTGAGCCACTTCGCTGGCGGCCACGAGGTGACCGTGGTGGATGGGGTCGAAAGTGCCGCCCATCACGCCGATGCGCGGCGGGCGGGCCCCGGGAATATCGATGGGTGAAGCTTCCGTTTAGTGGTTGCTGCGCGCGCCGCCGTGGGCGTCGGCGTAGGCCTTCGCCTTGGCCTGGTGGCGGTTGGCGACATCCCGGTAGGACCAGACGACGAAGCCGAGCGCGGTGAAGATAACGAGCGCGATCAGTCCGTAGACGAGGATCGGCATCGGCAGAGTGACGTGCCCGGTCTCAGCCAGCACAACGGTCAGGAACGACATGGGGTTCTCCATTCAGGGACACAGAAGGCAAGCGGATGCGCCACGGCCAACAGTCTAGCGGGGGCCTATGCGCGTACCTGGCCGGTGCCGCGCACGATCCATTTGGTGCTGGTGAGCTCGGGCAGACCCATCGGCCCGCGGGCGTGCAGTTTCTGGGTGGAAATGCCCACCTCGGCCCCGAAACCGAACTCGCCGCCGTCGGTGAACCGGGTCGAGGCATTGACCATGACCGCCGCGGAATCCACTTCGCTCAGGAACCGGTCGGCGTTGACGATGTCGTTGGTGATGATCGACTCGGTGTGCCCGGTCGAGTAGCGGCGGATGTGCGCGATGGCGTCGTCAAGGGAGTCGACGACCGCCACGGCGAGCTCGAGGCCCATGTACTCGGTGGACCAGTCTTCCTCCGTGGCCGGCACGGCAGCGGGGTAGATCTCGCGCACGCGCTCATCGCCGTGCAGGGTGACGCCGGACTCCGTCAGTTTCGCCAGCACGGCCGGCAGGAGCCGCGACGCGGCGGCCTCGTGCACGAGCAGGGTCTCGAGGGCGTTGCAGACACTGGGCCGCTGCACCTTCGAGTTGTGCACGATATCGACCGCCCACTGCGGGTCCGCCGACTCGTCGAGGAAGATGTGCACGACGCCGGCCCCGGTCTCGATCACGGGCACGGTCGACTGGGTGACGACGGCCTGGATCAGGCCGGCGCTCCCCCGGGGGATCAGCACGTCGACGTAGCCGCGGGCCTGCATCAGTTCCGTGGCGCCGGCGCGGCCGAACGGGTCGATGGTCTGGACGCAGGCTGCGGGCAGGCCGGCCTGCCGGATCGCGGCCTGCAGCAGCGCCACGAGCACCCGGTTGGTGTTCTCCGCGGCCGAGCCGCCGCGCAGGACGACGGCGTTGCCACTCTTCAGGGCGATGGCGGCGATGTCGACGGTGACGTTCGGTCGGGCCTCGTAGATGACGCCGACGACGCCGAAGGGCACGCGCACCTGGCTGATCCGCACACCGTTGGGCAGGCTCGACCCGCGCACCACCTCACCGACCGGATCGGTGAGCAGACTGATCTCGAGCACGGCGTCGGCGAGGGCGTCGATGCGCGCGTCGTCGAGCCTGAGCCGGTCGAGCAGGCCCGTGGAGAGGCCGTTTTCCGCGCCGGCGGTGAGATCGAGGGCATTCGCGGCCAGAATCTCGGCCGCGCTCCCCCGCAGCGCTGCGGCAATGCCGTGCAGCGCCTGGTTCTTCAGCCCGGTCGGCGTCGTGGCCAGGGTTCGGGCGGCGGTGCGGGCGGCGTCGAGGATCGGGATGATCTGAGGTGCGTCGGTCTGCAGCATCCCGGTAGCTTACGGCAGAGCGGGTGCGAACCAGGTTCCGACCGGGTCGCCGCGAAGCGCCTGCGCCACCAGACCGGTCGAGGTGAGCAGCACCGCGGTGCCGGCCTCCGCCGCGATGCGGGCCGCCGAGACCTTGGTGTCGGCTCCGCCGGTGCCCACGCCGGAGCTGCTGCCGCTGAGTTCGACACCGAGCATCGGGTCGCCGCACGCGACGTGGTCGATGCGTTCCGCGCCCGGCAGGTGCGGGGCGCGCGTGTAGAGGGCGTCGACGTCGCTGAGCAGCACGAGCAGGTCGGCGTGGATCAGCGTGGCGACCAGGGCGGCGAGCCGGTCGTTGTCGCCGAAGCGGATCTCGTGGGTGGCAACCGTGTCGTTCTCGTTGACGATCGGCAGGATTCGCAGGCCGAGCAGGCGGTCCATCGCCCGGTGCGCGTTGCCGCGGTGTGAGGGGTTTTCCAGGTCGCCGGCCGTGAGCAGCACCTGGCCGGCGACGATGTCGTACCGGTCGAGGCTGTCCTGGTAGCGGAAGATGAGCAGGTTCTGACCCACGGATGCCGCGGCCTGCTGCGTGGCCAGATCGGTGGGGCGCTCGTCGAGCTGCAGATAGGGCATGCCGGTGGCGATGGCGCCGGAGGAGACGAGGACGATCTCCGCTCCGCGCCCGTGCGCTTCGGCCAGGGCGTCGACGAGCGGCGCGATCTGCCCGATGTTCGCGCCGCTGATGGACGACGAGCCGACCTTCACCACGATGCGCGCAGCCGACGCGACCTCCTGCCGGCCCAGTGCGGTCACAGAAGTGCTCGGCCGGGCGCGGTGGGCATCGGCTCGAACCAGGTGCCGCACGAGCCACCGCTGAGGGCGTCGGCGGCCAGGGCCGTCTCGGTGACCAGAACGGCCGTTCCGGCGGCGGCGGCCAGGCGGGCCGCCTTCACCTTCGTGTTCGCCCCGCCGGTGCCCACGTTTCCGGCGCCCTTGTTCGTCCCGAACTCCATGCCGCCCAGTTCCTGGCCGAACCCGATGAAGTCGATCGGTTCCGCGCCGGGCAGGTGCGGCGGCTTGGTGTAGAGCGCGTCCACGTCGCTGAGCAAGAGCAGCAGGTCGGCGCGGATGAGCACCGCGAGCATGGCTGCGAGCCGATCGTTGTCGCCGAAGCGCAGCCCGTAGGTCGCGACCGTGTCGTTCTCGTTCACGATCGGCATGATGCGCAGGTCGAGAAGCCGGTTCACCGCGCGCCGGGTGTTGCTGCGGTGCGGTTCGTTGAGGAGATCTCCCTCGGTCAGGAGGACCTGTCCCGCGGCGATGCCGTAGCGGTCCAGGGTCTCCTGATACCGGGCCGTGAGCACGTTCTGGCCCACCGAAGCGGCCGCCTGCTGGGTGGCCAGGTCGGCCGGGCGCTCGTCGAGGTTGAGGTAGTCCATCCCGCTCGCAACGGCACCGCTCGACACCAGGACAACCTCCACGGAGCGTCCGTGGGCCTCGGCCAGGGTCTCGATCAGCGGTGCGATCTGGTCGCTGTTACCGCCGCTGATGGACGAGGACCCGACCTTGACGACGATGCGTCGGGCTGAGGCGACCTGGGCGCGGGCGCGGTGACTCATTCCGCCGCGTTCTCCTTAGGGGGCGACACCGGGACTGAACCGTCGCCGGTGAGGGTGTCGCCGTTGTACTCTTCCTCGCCGGTCGACCACATGCCGGCCTCGCGCTCCCGGATCAGCTCGGCGCGTGCGGCAGCCTTGGCGTCCATCCGGCCGAAATACTCCTCACGACGCTCGTTGCTGGTGCGTCGCTTGGAGTCGTCGAGGCGGGTGTCGGTGCCGCGCGGGGCCGTGATCAGTTCGGCCGTGGAGGTGAGGGTGGGCTCCCAGTCGAAGACCACGCCATTGCCGGGGCCGATGATGACCGTGGAGCCTGCGATCGCGCCGGCCTTGAACAGTTCGTTCTCGATGCCGAGCTTGGCCAGGCGGTCCGCCAGGAAGCCGACGGCCTCGTCGTTCTTGAAGTCCGTCTGCTGCACCCAACGCTCGGGCTTGGTACCGATGATGCGATAGATGTTGCCGAACGAGCCACCCTCGACCTTGACGACGAAACCGCTGTCGTCGACGGGCTTCGGGCGGATGACGATGCGCGGCTTGACGGCCTGAGCCGCGGCGGCCTCGACCCGGCCGGCCTCGACGGTCTCGGCGAGGGCGTAGTTGAGCTTCTTGAGGCCCTCGTGGCTGACGGTCGAGATCTCGAACACGCGGTAGCCGCGCGCCTCGAGGTCGGGCTTGACGAACTCCGCGAGCTCGCGGCCCTCGGGAACGTCGATCTTGTTCAGGGCGATCAGCTGGGGGCGCTCGAGGAGCGGCTTCTGGCCGTCGGGCACCGGGTAGGCGGCCAGTTCGCCGAGGATGACGTCGAGGTCGGAGAGCGGGTCGCGGTCGGGGTCGAGCGTGGCACAGTCGAGGATGTGCAGCAGGGCCGTGCAGCGCTCCACGTGACGGAGGAATTCGAGGCCGAGGCCCTTACCCTCGCTGGCGCCCTCGATCAGGCCGGGCACGTCGGCGACGGTGTAGCGCACCTCGCCGGCGTCCACGACGCCGAGGTTGGGGTGCAGGGTCGTGAAGGGGTAGTCCGCGATCTTGGGCCGGGCGGCCGAGATGGCAGCGATCAGGCTGGACTTGCCGGCGGAGGGGTAGCCGACGAGCGCGACATCCGCCACGGTCTTGAGCTCGAGCTGGATGTCACCTTCCCAGCCGTAGGTGCCGAGGAGGGCGAAGCCGGGGGCTTTGCGCTTGAGCGAGGCCAGGGCCGCGTTGCCGAGCCCGCCCTGCCCACCGGGAGCGACGACGATGCGGAAGCCCGGTTCGGTCATGTCGGCGAGTTCGTTGCCCTCGGCGTCCTTCACCACGGTGCCGAGCGGCACGGCCAGTTCCATCAGCTCGCTGCCGAAGCCGGCGCGGTGGTCGCCCATTCCGGGGCCGCCGTTCGCGGAGCTGCGGTGCGGGGAACGGTGGTAGCCGAGGAGGGTCGTCACGTTGGGATCGGCGACGAGCACGATGTCGCCGCCGCTTCCGCCGTTGCCGCCGTCGGGGCCGGCGAGAGGCTTGAACTTCTCACGCTTGACGGAGACACAGCCGTTCCCTCCGTTGCCTGCTCGCAGGTGGAGAGTGACGTGGTCAACA
>DATISQ010000165.1:0-3228 GCA_035581905.1 Cryobacterium sp. | reverse complement strand
GATCTCCGGGCCGTACCGGTTCGGGTCGAGGCCGAGGATGCGGAGGTCTCCGCCGGTGCGAGTGGAGACGGCGCCCACCATGCGCATGGTGGTCGACTTGCCGGCCCCGTTCGGGCCGAGCAGGCCGAACGATTCGCCGGGCGCCACCTCGAACGAGATGCCGTCGACGGCGGCGAAATCCTGGTACTTCTTGACGAGATTCTGGGCAACAATGACTGGTTCCGGCACAATTCCTTACTGTAGACCGCCGGGCCGTTCGTAGCAGGATGCCGTTAAACTCATTTGGTGAGTACCCCCAGCAATCCCCGTTCCGCCGCCCGCCCGGCCGCCAGCCCGACCACCCCACCGGCCCCCCGCCCGGCCGGCCGCGGCCGGCTCGGACGGATGGGGCGCCGCGGTGATACCGGCGGTCCCCGCGCGACGTTCAGCCAGCTGGTCCCGTACCTGCTCGAGCACAAGAAGGTGCTCGGCTTCGTCGTCGTGCTGAGCGTCCTCGGCGCCCTCGCCAGCCTCGCCCAGCCGCTCCTGGTCAGCCAGGTCATCACCATCGTGCAGGCGGACGGCGCGCTCGGCGGCCTGGTCTGGGCGCTGGTCGCGCTCGTCGTCATCTCCGCCCTGATCAGCGGCTACCAGCACTACCTGCTGCAGCGCACCGGCGAGGGCGTCGTGCTCTCCAGCCGCCGCAAACTCATCGGACGGATGCTGCGCCTCCCGATCAGCGAATTCGACACCCGCCGCACGGGCGACCTGGTCTCCCGGGTGGGGTCGGACACCACGCTGCTGCGGGCCGTGCTCACCCAGGGTCTGGTCGAGGCGATCGGCGGGTCGCTCACGTTCCTCGGCGCGCTCATCGCCATGCTCGTGATCGACCCGGTGCTGCTCGGGCTGACCGTGCTGGTGATCGCCGTGTCGGTGGTCACCGTCACACTGCTGTCGCAGCGCATCCGTACCGCCAGCCTCGCCGCGCAGGCCAAGGTCGGCGACCTCGCCGCCAGTGTCGAGCGCGCGATCAGCGCGGTGCGCACCGTGCGCGCCTCGAACGCCACCGACCGGGAGATCGCCGCCGTCGAAGAGGACGCCCGGGGCGCCTGGCAGATGGGCATCCAGGTCGCGCGGATCTCGGCCCTGGTCGTGCCGATCGCCGGCATCGCCATGCAGGTGTCGTTCCTGGTCGTGCTGGGCGTGGGCGGCTTCCGCGTGGCCAGCGGCACCATCACGATCGCGGACCTGATCGCGTTCATCCTGTTCCTGTTCCTGATGATCGTGCCGCTGGGCCAGGCGTTCGGCGCGATCACCTCGGTGAACTCCGCGCTCGGCGCCCTCGGCCGCATCCAGGAGATCATCGACCTGCCCACCGAGGACCAGTTCGACCGCGACATCGCCCCGCTGGCCATGACGGTCGGCGCCGCCAACGAGTCCGTGCGACCGGATGCCGCAGCCATCTCCTTCGAGAACGTGCAGTTCGGCTATCTGGTGGCCCCGGTGGCGACGGATGCCGCGGAGCCGGGGTCTGCTGACACGGGTGCCGGCGCCGGTTCTGCCGCGTCTCCGGTCCGTGCCGGTCGGTCCGCTCACACGGCTTCCGACGCCGAGCTCGTCGCCGCCGAGAACGCGATGATCGAGACCGCCGTCGCGGCGCCGTTCGTGCTCGAGACCGCCATCGTGGTTCCGGCCGTGATGGACGCCGCGCTGGCCGAACCCGACCTGGCCCTGGCCGATCTCGCGGCCGCGGATCGGGCCGCCGCCGCGCGGGCCGAGGCCGTTGCCGCCGACCGGGCGGCCGCGCAGGCCGCCGCCGACGCCGCCGATATGGCCGACGCCGCAGATACTGCCGCCGAGCAGGCGACCGAACGGGCCACCGAGCGCAGCGACGCCGACGCCGCGGGCGAGCCCCGCCCGGTGCTCCGCGGCGTCTCCTTCGACGCCCCGCGCGGCAAGCGCACCGCACTGGTCGGCCCCTCCGGCGCCGGCAAGAGCACCATCCTGGCCCTGATCGAGCGTTTCTACGACCCGACCGGAGGCGTTGTGCGGATGGGGGGCCTGGACATCCGTACCCTCGACCGCACGGCCCTGCGCTCGCAGATCGGTTACGTCGAACAGGACGCCCCCGTGCTGGCCGGTTCGCTGCGGGACAACCTGACCCTGTCCACGCCCGACGCCACCGACGAGGAATGCATCGCCGTGCTGCACGCCGTGAACCTCTCCGAGGTGCTCGAGCGCGACCCGGCCGGGCTCGGCGCGGCGGTCGGCGAGTCCGGCGTGATGCTCTCCGGCGGCGAACGCCAGCGGCTGGCGATCGCGCGGGCCCTGCTCGCGGCGCCGCCCATCCTGCTGCTGGACGAGTCCACCTCGAGCCTGGACGGCGTCAACGAGCAGAAGATGCGGGCCGCGATCGACGCGGTCGCGGTGGACCGCACCCTGATCGTGATCGCGCACCGCCTGTCGACCGTGGTGGACTCCGACCAGATCGTGGTTCTCGACCACGGCCAGGTCATCGGCACCGGCACCCACTCGGAGCTGGTCGCCTCGACGCCGCTCTACCGCGAGCTCGCCAGGCACCAGCTGCTCGTCTAGCCAGCGCGAGAGCGCGAAAAATGCCCCCACGGGAGTGCCGTGGGGGCATTTTCTGCGCTCTCGCGGGAACGGATGTCCGTGGAGCGGCGCTGCTACGCGTTGCGGAGGTTGTAGCGCACGCTCGCGAGCTCGGCGAGCAGTGCCGGCGGCACCCGGTCGCCGAACTTCTTGAAGTACTCCTCGGTGAGCTCGCACTCGGCCAGCCAGGAGGCCGGGTCGATCGCGAAGAGCTGCTCGACATCCGCCTCGGACAGGTCCAGACCCTTGAGGTCGAGGCCGCCCTCGACCGGGAGGTATCCGATCGGGGTGTCCGCGGCATCCGCGAAGCCCTCGATCCGGCGCACGATCCACTCGATCACGCGGGAGTTCTCGCCGAAACCGGGCCAGAGGAAGCTGCCGTCCGCGCCCTTGCGGAACCAGTTCACCTGGAAGACCTCCGGCGCCTTGCTGCCGAGGCCCTTGCCGACCTTGAGCCAGTGCGCCCAGTAGTCGGCCATGTTGTAGCCGCAGAACGGGAGCATCGCGAACGGGTCGCGGCGCAGTTCGCCCACGGTGCCCTCGGCGGCCGCGGTCTTCTCCGAGGAGATGGTCGCGCCCATGAACACGCCGTGCTTCCAGCTGCGGGCCTGCGCCACCAGCGGCACGTTCGTCGCG
>DATISQ010000164.1:0-1575 GCA_035581905.1 Cryobacterium sp. | reverse complement strand
CATCAGCAGGGCCTGCAGCGTGGAGAAGGCGTGGGCCGGCTTGGTGAGCATGGCCCCCGCGATGAACAGGCTGATGTTGTCGCGGGCCTCCTGGTCGTCGGTCGCCTCTTCGAGCCAGCGTCGGAACGAGATCTGGTCGAGCTCCACCGCGCGCGGGTGCGCCCAGGGACGGTCGGGGTCCATCTGGGCGACGAGCTCGTCGAGAGCGGCGATCAGGGCCACCATCGCGCGCTCGGTCTCGGCCGAGACCGGGAAGATCTCCCCTTCGAACCGGGTGCGCTCCCCCGCCGCGTTGATGTAGACGCTCTCGCCCTCGCGGTACCGCGCGAAGGTCTCCAGGCCCAGCTCGGCGATGGTCTCCTTGAGCGCATCCTGGTCGGGCGAGACCCACTGGCCGCCGATCTCGAGCATGGCGCCGTCGATCTCATCGGTGTGCAGCCGGCCGCCGACACGGTCGCGCGCTTCGAGCACGGCCACGGTCAGGCCGGCCTTCCGCAGCTCGGTCGCGGCGGTGAGGCCGGATGCCCCGGCGCCGATGATGACGATGTCACGTTCGATGATGCTCACGGAGTGCTCCATTGCGTTCTGCTGGTGGGGAAAGGGAAATGACTACGCCGGTGGCGCAGGTGATGCGGGTACGGCTGGTACGCGTGTGGTGCGGTGCGGTCAGGAGACCGGGATGAGGGTGTACTTGGTGGACAGGTACTCCTGGATGCCCTCGAGTCCGCCCTCGCGGCCCATACCGGACTGCTTGACACCGCCGAACGGAGCAGCCGCGTTGGAGACCAGCCCCGTGTTCAGGCCCATCATTCCGGTTTCGAGCTTGGCGATCATCCGCTGCCCGCGAGCGAGGTCCTGGGTGAAGACGTAGCTGATCAGCCCGTATTCGGTGGAGTTGGCCAGGCGCACGGCCTCGGCCTCGTCGGCGAAGGTGATGATGCCGACGACCGGGCCGAAAATCTCCTCGGTCAGGATGGCGCTGGCCGGGGCCACATTCGTCAGCACGGTGGGCTCGTAGAAGGAGCCGGGGCCGGCGGGGCGCTTGCCGCCGGCGAGCAGGGTGGCACCGTGGACCAGCGCATCCTGCACGAGGGCGTCGGTGCCGGCGACGGCGGCGTCGTTGACGAGCGGGCCGATGGTGACGCCGGTCTCGGTGCCGCGGCCGACCTTCAGCGCGCCGACACGCTCGGTGAGGCGGCGCGCGAATTCGGCGGCGACGGACTCCTGCACGATGAAGCGGTTCGCCGCGGTGCAGGCCTGGCCGATGTTGCGGAACTTGGCGAGCATCGCGCCCTCGACGGCCTTGTCCAGGTCGGCGTCTTCGAAGACCACGAACGGGGCGTTGCCGCCGAGCTCCATCGAGGTGCGCAGCACGCCCTCGGACGCCTGCTGGATGAGCTTGCGGCCCACGGCGGTCGAGCCGGTGAAGCTGAGTTTCCGCAGCCGCGGGTCGGCGATGATCGGCCCGGCCACGGCGGCGGACGTCGACGTGGTGATCACGTTGACGCCGCCGGCGGGTACCCCGGCGTCTTCGAGCAGCTGCACGAAGAAGAGGGTGGTCAGTGGGGTGAGCTC
>DATISQ010000163.1:0-1552 GCA_035581905.1 Cryobacterium sp. | reverse complement strand
CGGGATCGCCGGCCATGAGGTGGTCCAGCTCTTCGATCGGCAGCAAACCGTGCAGGATCAAGATTTCGGTGAGGCTGGCCACGCGATCCCCTCGAACAGGCTCGGTAAGTGAGTAACGAATAACGCTATCGTCGGGGCGGGGAGTCGGGCCAGACCCACAACGAGGGGGCACGGTTCGAAAAAAGCCTCTTGTCAGCGATCCTAATGGGGCCCGGCGCCGACAGGCGTGCGGCCCGCGCAGGGGCAGGTGGAATGCGTCGGATGTTCGGCGGGTCTCGGTCTTCTGGTCGGCGTCTACACGCCCATCCAGAGATGGTCGACGATGTTCTGCGTGTACCCCAGCGGGCCGGCATTCGTGTACTTCGTGGCAAGCCAAATCCCGTTCCGCAGAAAGTGGGACTCCCCGAAAGCGCCGTCGGGAGTGCTGGTGTGGATGACGCAGCGGCGACCTCCCGATTGATCGAAGCATTCCATCCCGTCGACGACGAGCCGGGCCTCCACGGCAGCGCTCTGCTCCGGGGTGACCCAGACCACGTTGGTGATGATCCCGGTGTCGGATCCGCCGTACGGGCTCGCCCAGACGCACGCCATGTGTTCGAGAGTGTCGATCAGGGAACGCAATTCGGCGTCGTCCGTGCCGTGGGCCACGCCGCTGTCAGGATCCTGAGTCCACGCCGGGTTCAGCACGAGGTCGCCGAGCGCCGAAACCATGGCCGGACTGTAGAGCTGCGTGCACGAGGTCGGCCGAGGGACGCCCGGCGCCACGGTCTGCCCGGGGGCCGCGGTGGCGGGCGGTGCCGGCTCAGGGATTGGCGTGGGGGTTGCGGTGGGGGCTTCCGTGGGCGCGCCGGTGGCCGGAGATTCTGTCGCATCGGGGGTGCTGGTGGGGACGGGAGAGACGGTGCCGGGTTCGGCGCTCTCCCCTGCGCCCGGGAACCCATCGCCACCCCTCCAGACGAGCACCAGCACGAGGGCGATGATGAGTGCGCCTCCGAGCACGGCCAGGGCGATCCAGGCGCGTCGGCGGGCGGCCTGCGGGCCCGGCGTCGGGGGCGCAGGCCCGGTGGCGTTCTCGTTCTCGGCCGCGTTCTCTGGAGTCATCGGCGCATCCTCGGAGGTTGTGCCCTCCACCATAACCGGGGTCTCAATCGAGGCAACCGGCGAGCGGGAACGGCTCCGTAACGAAAGACCCGGCTCGTAAATAGATTCGAGATTTGTTCATAATAGAGGTGAGTAACCCTCGACTATACGTGCCCATTGGAGTATTCTCTTATCATGATCAACCTCGCGGACGACCTCAGGCAGGCAACGGATGCCGTCGCCCGCCTGGGATCGTCCAGCGCCGACTACGAGGCCCTGCCCGACGCATCCGTTCTGGCCGGTCAGAAGCAGATCGCAGCAGCCCGCCGGCTGCTCGACACCCGTTCCGCATGGATGGCGGCGACGATCGCCCGCCGGTCACGGCCTGAGCTGGGGCACTCGGGCCTGGCGGCGCAGCAGGGCTTCCTCTCGCCGGAGGCGCTGATCCAGAAGGTGACCGGCTCGTCGAAGG
>DATISQ010000162.1:0-8471 GCA_035581905.1 Cryobacterium sp. | reverse complement strand
CGCCGGGAATTCGGTGGTCTTCTTCTTGCGGGTCAGGAGGCCGATGATCGACGGACGCCCCTGGCTCTTGTTCCACACGTCGACACCGACGGCCACCAGAAGAACCAGGCCCTTGATGATCTGAACCCAGTCGGAGCCGACGCCGAGCAGCTGCAGGCCATTGTTCAGCACCGCCATGACGAGACCACCGATGATGGACCCGATGACGGTACCGATCCCGCCGGACACGGCCGCGCCGCCGATGAACACGGCGGCGATGGCGTCGAGCTCCCAGCTGAGGCCGTCCTGCGGGCCGGAGGCCACCGAGCGGGCGACGAAGATCATTCCGGCCAGGGCCGCGAGGATCGACATGTTCATCATCACGAGGAAATTCACCCGACGGGACTTGACCCCGGAGAGTTCGGCGGCGAGCTTGTTGCCGCCGACCGCGTAGACGTGACGGCCGAAGATCGTGTTGCGGGTGACGAAGGCGTAAAAGAGAACGAGCACGCCGAGGATGATTCCGGAGACGGGGAAGCTCGTGCCGACGCGGCCCCCGGCGAACAAGACGGATGCGTAGACGATGACCGTGCAGAGGAGCACGACCTTGACGATGCTCACCCAGAGCGGCGCGGGCGTCGAACCCATGATCTTCTGCACCCGGCGGGCGCGCCATTCGGAGGCCACGACCGCGATGACGATGACGAGCCCCAGCAGCAGGGTCAAATTGTTGTAGCCCGTGTTCGGGCCCACCTCGGGAAGGTAGCCGGATCCGATGATCGTGAAGCCGTCGGGGACGGGGACCGTGTTGGCGTTACCGATGACCTGGTTGCCACCGCGGAAGATGAGCATGCCGGCCAGGGTGACGATGAACGCGGGAACCCCGACGTAGGCAACCCACGCGCCCTGCCAGGCCCCGATCAGCGCTCCGACGACCAGCCCCAGCAGGATGGCCAGCGGCCACGGGATGTTCCAGTCCCGCATCGCGGTGGCCACCACGATGCCCGTGAAGGCAGCGACGGAACCGACCGACAGGTCGATGTGGCCGGCGATGATCACCATGACCATGCCGATGGCGAGGATGAGGATATAGGAGTACTGGCTGACCAGGTTGATCAGGTTGCCGGATGACAGCGTGAGCCCGTCGGTCAGGTACTGGAAGAGAAGGATGATGGCGATCAGGCTGAAGAGGATGCCGAATTGCCGCAGGTTCGAACTGCCGCTGCCGAAGATCTTCTTCAGATCACGGAGGCCGCCTGTGCGGGTACTCGTGTCTTCACTCATATGCTCTGAACCTTCTTCCTTGCGGAGGTCATACTTTTCATCAGGGTTTCGGGATCGGCGGACGCCGCAGGGATGCAGTCGGTGATCGCGCCCTCGAAGACCGTGTAGATGCGATCGGCGAGGCCGAGGAGCTCCGGGAGTTCCGAGGAGATCAGAATGACTCCCTTGCCCTGCTCGGCGAGCTGCTGGATGATGCCGTAAATCTCGTACTTCGCGCCGACGTCGATGCCACGGGTGGGCTCGTCCAGGATCAGCAGGTCGGGGTCCGTGAACATCCACTTGGCCAGAACGACCTTCTGCTGGTTGCCTCCGGAGAGCTTGGAGACCCCCGCGTTCACACTGGGCGTCTTGATGCGCAGGCTCTTGCGGTATTCCTCGGCGATCCCGAATTCCTTCGAGTCGTTCACGACCGGTCCGGCGGCGATCTTCGAGAGCTTGGCCGAGACGATGGAACGCTTGACGTCGTCGAGCAGGTTCAGGCCCAGCGCCTTGCGGTCCTCGCTCACATAGGCGAGGCCGTGATCGATCGCGTCGGCCACGCTTTTCAGAACGATTTCCTTGCCGTCCTTGTAGAGGTGGCCGGAGAGGAGGTTTCCGTAGGAGCGGCCGAAGATGCTCATCGCGAGCTCGGTGCGCCCGGCGCCCATCAGGCCGGCGATGCCGACGATTTCGCCCTTGCGCACGTTCAGGCTGGACCCCTTCACGACCATGCGCTCGGCAACCTGCGGGTGCTGCACGGTCCAGTCGCGCACCTCGAAGAACACCTCGCCGATGTGCGGCGTGCGGTCCGGGAAACGGCTCTCCAGGCTGCGGCCGACCATGCCCCGGATGATGCGGTCCTCGTTGACTCCGTCAGCCACGACGTCCAGGGTTTCGATCGTCTTGCCGTCGCGGATGATCGTGATCGAGTCTGCGACCTGTTCGATCTCGTTCAGCTTGTGGGAGATCATGATCGAGCTGATCCCCTTGCCTTTGAGCCCGCGAATCAGGTCCAGCAGGTGCATGGAATCCGACTCGTTCAGGGCCGCCGTCGGCTCATCGAGGATGAGCACCTTGACCGACTTGTTCAGGGCCTTGGCGATCTCGACCAACTGTTGCTTGCCGACACCGATGTTCTTGATCAGGGTGTCGGGGTCGTCCCGCAGGCCGACCCGCGCCAGCAGCTCGAGCGCCGTCTTCTTGGCGGTGACCCAGTCGATCGCCCCCCATTTGGTCGGCTCGTTGCCGAGGAAGATGTTCTCGGTGATGGAGAGTTCCGGGATCAGCGCCAGTTCCTGATGGATGATGACGATGCCCGCCTCTTCGCTCGAGCGGATGTCCTTGAAGTGCACATTCTTGCCCTGGTAGATGATGTCGCCGGTGTACGTGCCGAAGGGGTAGACCCCGGAGAGGACTTTCATCAGGGTGGACTTGCCGGCGCCGTTCTCGCCGCAGATGGCATGGATCTCGCCGCGCTTCACCGTGATGGAGACATCCGACAGGGCCTTGACCCCGGGGAATTCCTTGGTGATCGATCGCATCTCAAGGATTACGTGGTCAGGGGACATCGTTGGACTCCTCACGCCCGGGGCCGCTGCTGGTATCCCGTACCGACGACGGGATGGACGAGCAAAGGATCATCCCGCTCCCGCTCGGCAGGGCGGCAACGAAGCTGCCGGGCAGGTGGAAAAGTGTGCTCACAAGCTTGACCTCAATGTCATGCGTTTAGAAAAGTGTGGTGCGAATCGGACCTATGTGACCGATCACATTGTCACTATAGACCCGGTGATAGTCCCGGTGTCAAGTTTCGTTTTGTCACGCTTGCGTAACAGGCTGCCGGGTCTTCGGGCGACGTCCGTACGGCCGTGCGGGAGCGCTTTCATGCTGGCGAACGGGCTCATAGTACTCCGAGGCCGGCCGCGGGTGTGAGCAGAAAATTGGACGGGTGATCGAGGCCGCGTCCCGCAGGCGTTCCGCCCTAGAAGGCCGGCGGCGCGGTCGACCCACGCACGATGAGTTCGGGAATGATCGGGTCACTCCGCTCAATCGGCACACCGCCGCTGAGGTTGCTGAGCAGGAGGGCGATGCACCGGTGACCGAGTTCGGCGAAGTCCTGTCGCACCGTGGTGAGCGGCGGCCAGAAGTGTGCCGCTTCGGGAATATCGTCGTAGCCGACAATGCTCATGTCGCGCGGCAGGTTGAGGCCCTCCTCCCGGCAGGCGTGCATGAACCCGAGCGCCATCTGATCATTCGACGCGAAGATGGCGGTGAAGTCCCGCCGGCGCAGCAATTCCCGTCCGGCGCGGTACCCGAAGTCCGCGGTCCAGTCCCCCAGGATCGGAGCCATGGTCGGCACGTCCATCTCCCACATCTCGTCGAGGAAGCCGCGCATCCGGGCCTCAGCCTCGATCCAGTCCTGGGGTCCGGCGAGGTGGTAGATGCTCCGATGGCCGAGGTCGATCAGGTGACGCGTGGCCTGCCGGGCCCCGGTCATCTGGTCGACGGACAGGGAATTGTCGAGGCGGCCGGTGGACTGCAGGGTGACGAACGGCACGTCGATGGCCAGCTGCTCGAGAGCGTCGAAGACCCTCACCTGCGGCGCGATCACGACAATGCCCTCCACGGACTGGTTCATCAGGTGCTCCAGCGCCGCCTCGATCGACTCCGTATCGACGGACGTGAGGTTTGCGGTATTGACGTAGTAGCCGGCTTCCTGGGCGGCGTCCTGGCTGGCGGCGATGCTGCTGGCCGGTCCGTAGGCGATCTCCGCAGAGAGCAGGCCGATGGTGCGCGAACGCCCACGCGACAGGGCGCGGGCCGCGCGGTTCGGCCGGTACTGCAGGTCCTCCATGACCTGCAACACCTTCGCCTTCGTGGACTCGCGGATGCTGGGGTGGTCGTTGAGCACGCGCGACACGGTCTGGTGCGAGACCCCCGCCAGGCGCGCCACATCACGAATGCTCGGGGCTCGCCCCTTGGGCAGATCGAGTGTCACAGGAAGACCTTGCTCGGCATGTGCACGGTCACAATTGTGAACGCAGATCCAGTATGCACTCCGATGACGCTGGGCGGCGCACCACGCTCCGGCCGCGCACCTGCGGCGACGGCGGAACCGGGCGCAGGCACCGGGCTGCCGACGAATGCTCCCGCACGCATGATCAGCGGGAATCGATTCACCCGGTGGAATACGTCGACCGGTGTGCCCGCGGCGCCGGCAGGCGCCGGCCCGCCGGCCGACCCTGTAGCCCTAGTGGGCCGCGAGCGCCCGGTCGATGTCGTCGATCAGGTCGGCGACATCTTCGATGCCCACGGAGAGGCGGATGATGTTGTCCGCCACCTCGAGTTCGGTTCCCCGCACCGACGCGTGGGTCATCTCGGAGGGGTAGTTGACCAGCGATTCCACTCCACCGAGGGATTCGGCCAGCTGGAACAGGTGCGTCGACTCGGCGAAAGAGCGCGCCGCGGCGGCGCCGCCGACGAAGGAGATCGAGAGCATGCCGCCGAACCCGCTCATCTGCTGCTTCGCCAGCTCGTGGCCCGGGTGGGTCGGCAGGCCCGGGTAGTACACGCGGTCGATGGCCGGGTGGCCCTGCAGGTGTTCGGCGATGGCCTGGGCGTTGCTGCAGTGGCGGTCCATCCGCACCGAGAGGGTCTTGATTCCGCGCACGGTGAGCCAGGCATCCATCGGGGCCGACACGGGACCGGCGGCGAACTGCAGGAACTGGGCCTTCTCGGCGAGCTCGTCGTCGTTGATGATCAGGGCGCCGCCGAGCACATCGGAGTGCCCGCCGAGGTACTTGGTGGTCGAGTGCACCACAACGTCGGCACCGAACGCCAGCGGTTGCTGCAACGCGGGCGACGCGAAAGTGTTGTCGACGATGACGGTCACGCCGCAGCGGTGACCGATCTCTACCAGCGCCGCGATGTCGCAGACCTTCATCAGCGGGTTGCTGGGCGTCTCCACCCAGAGGATCTTCGTCTCACCCGGGATGATCGCCTCTTCGACGGCCGCGAGGTCGCTCATCTCCACGGTGGAATTGAGGATGCCCCAGGCGCCGTGCACCCGGTTGATCAGCCGGTGGGTGCCGCCGTAGACGTCGTTGCCGAGCACGATGTGGTCGCCCGGCGCGAGCAGCGCGCGCAGGATGGTGTCTTCAGCGGCGAGCCCGCTGGCGAAGGAGAGGCCGTGCTTGCCGCCCTCGAGCGCGGCCAGCAGGGTCTCCAGCACGGTGCGGGTCGGGTTGCCGCCGCGGCTGTATTCGTAGCCGCCGCGCAGGTGGCCGATGCTCTCCTGCACATACGTCGAGGTCTGATAGATGGGCGGGATCACGGCGCCGGTCGTCGGGTCGAATTCCTGCCCGGCGTGGATGGCGAGGGTGTCGAAGTTCTGCGTGCGTGCCATTGAATCGTCCTTAGTCATGCTGGTTATGCGCTCAGGTAGGTGAGCAGGTCGTGGCGGGTGATGACTCCCAGGGGTTTGCCGCCGTCGGTGACGAGCAGTGCATCGTGCTCGGCGAAGGCGGCGCGCGCGGCGGCGACGGGCTCGTTCACTCCGATCAACGGGAGCGAGTCGCCGATGAATTCACCGACACGGTCGGACAGCTGCGCCTCGCCGGAGAAGACGAGTTCCATCAACCGGCGTTCGTCGATCGCCCCGACGAGCTCGCCCATCACGACCGGCGGCTTGTTCGTGAAGACCAGCACCTGGGAGACGCTGGCCTCGGTCATGACGCCGATGGCGTCGCGCACGGTGGCGCTGGGGTGCACGTACACGAAGGGCGGCAGTGCGCCGGTCTTCGAGGCGAGCAGGTCGGCGACCGTGTGCCCGGCCGGCGCGTTGCCGAAACCGTAGCTGCGCATCCAGCCGTCGTTGAAGATCTTGCCGAGGTAGCCGCGGCCGCCGTCCGGCAGCAGCACCACGATCGTGGCGTCGGCGCCGAGGGTTTTCGCCGCGCGCAAGGCTGCGACGACGGCCATCCCGCTCGAGCCGCCGACCAGGATTCCCTCCTCGAGCGCGAGCCGGCGGGTCATCGCGAAGGAATCGGCGTCCGAGACGGCGATCACCTCGTGTACCACGGACGGATCGTAGGCGCCCGGCCAGAAGTCCTCGCCGACGCCCTCGACCAGGTAGGGCCGCCCGGTGCCGCCGGAGTACACGGACCCTTCCGGATCGGCGCCGATGATGCGCACGGTGTCGCCGGAGACGTCGCGCAGGTACCGGCCGGCACCGGTGATGGTGCCGCCGGTGCCGACGCCGGCGACGAAGTGCGTGACTGTGCCGTCGGTGTCGCGCCAGATCTCGGGCCCGGTCGTCTCGTAGTGGCTGAGCGGACCGTTCGGGTTGAAGTACTGGGTGGGCTTGAACGCCCCCGGGATCTCCCGGGCCAGCCGGTCGGAGACGCTGTAATACGAGTCGGGGTGGTCGGGGGCGACGGATGTCGGGGTCACCACGATCTCCGCGCCGTAGGCCGTGAGTACATTGCGCTTGTCCTCGCCGACCTTGTCCGGCAGCACGAACACGCACTTGTAACCGCGTTGCTGGGCGACGAGAGCCAGGCCGACGCCCGTGTTGCCCGAGGTCGGCTCGACGATGGTGCCGCCGGGGAGCAGCAGCCCGTCGCGCTCGGCGGCGTCGATGATGCGCACCGCGATGCGGTCCTTGGCGGAGCCGCCCGGGTTCAGGTACTCCAGCTTGACCAGCACGGTGGCGCTGACGCCCTCCGTCACCTTGTGCAGTTTCACCAGCGGGGTGTCGCCGATCAGGTCGAGAACGGTGTCGGCAATTTTCATCGCGAGTCCTTCATCGAGGGTTCTTCGTCAGGGATTCGAGCCGTGCCAACTCTATCGGCGACGGGGACGCGAGCGTAGGCGACGCGTTCGCAGGCGACGCGGACAGTGGCGACGCGGGCGACGGCGACGTGATCTGCTCCGAGTACAGCCGAGCGTAGACGCCGCCGGCGGCGAGCAGTTCGGGGTGGGTGCCGCTTTCCACGATCCGGCCGGCGTCGACGACGAAGATGACGTCGGCGGACACGATGGTCGAGAGCCGGTGCGCGATGGCGATGGTCGTGCGTCCGCGGGAGGCCGTGTCCAGGGCAGCCTGAACGACGCGCTCGGAGATGGCGTCGAGGGCGCTGGTCGCCTCGTCGAGGATCAGCACCTCGGGATCCTTGAGCAGCACCCGGGCGATGGCGATGCGCTGCTTCTCGCCGCCGGAGAGCCGGTAGCCGCGCTCCCCCACCATGGTGTCGTAGCCGGCGGGGAAGGAGGCGATCGTGTCGTGGATGCTCGCCGACCGGGCCGCGGCCTCGAGTTCGGCATCCGTCGCCTCCGGTTTCGCGTAGCGGAGGTTCTCCGCGATGGTCGCGTGGAAGAGGTAGGTCTCCTGGCTGACGATGCCGATCTGGGAGACGAGCGACTGCTGCTGGAGGTCCTGCACGTCGACGCCGGAGAAGAGCACCCGGCCGGCGGAGGCCTCGTAGAAGCGCGGGATGAGATAGGACACGGTGGTCTTGCCGGCCCCGGACGGACCGACGAAGGCCGCGAACTGGCCCGGCTCGATCGTGAAGGAGACGTCGTCCAGGGTGGGGCGCGTGTCCACGGCGGCGTCCGGGTAAGCGAAGGTGACCCCGTCGAAGGCGACCCGGCCGACGGTCTCCCCGCGGGTGGGCACGGGCACCGCGTCGGGGGCGTCGCGGATGGCGGGCCGGAGGTCGAGGTACTGGAAGATGCGGGCGAACAGGGCGCTCGAGGTCTGCAGGTCGAGGGCGACCCGCATCAGGCCGAGGAGCGGGAACAGCAGCCGCGATTGAACGGTCGTGAAGGCCACGATCGTGCCCGCCGAGATGTCGGTCGTGCCGCTGCCCATCAGCAGGCCGGCCACGAGGTAGACGATCGCCGGGATGCTGGACAGGAAGATGCTCACCATGGCGAAGAACCACTGGCCGCTCATCTGCTGGCTGATCTGCAGCTTGACCTGGTTGCCGTTCTCGTCGGCATACCGTCGGATCTCGGTCTGCTGCCGGGTGAAGCTCTTCGACAGGAGGATGCCGGACACGCTCAGCGTCTCCTGGGTGATCGCCGTCATGTCCGAGAGCGACTCCTGCGTCTTCGACGCGATGCGAGCCCGCACCTGGCCGACCCGGCGCTGGGCGAAGACGAGCACGGGCATCAGGATGATGGCGACGATGGCCAGTTGCCAGCTCAGCAGGAGCATGGCGACCAGCGCC
>DATISQ010000161.1:0-5317 GCA_035581905.1 Cryobacterium sp. | reverse complement strand
TACGTCGGACGCATGATGGCCATGGTCGAGGCGTTCGGCGACGTGCCCGGCGTCAACCTGCAGATCCTGATCGGCCAGATGGTCAACCTGCTCAAGGGCGGCGAGCCAGTGCGGATGAGCAAGCGTGCCGGCACGATCGTCACCCTCGACGACCTCGTCGACGCCGTCGGCGTGGACGCCGGCCGGTACTCCCTGGTGCGTTCCAGCAGCGATACCCAGCTCGACATCGACCTCGACCTGCTCGGCAAACGCACCAACGAGAACCCGGTCTTCTACGTGCAGTACGCGCACGCCCGCACCTGCTCCGTCGCCCGCAACGCCGCCGCCGCGGGTGTGGAGCGCACCATTTTCGCCCCGGAGCTGCTCACCCACGACAGCGAGTCGGCCCTGCTCGGCGTGCTGCAGGAATACCCGCGCGTCGTCGCGCAGGCCGCCGAACTGCGTGAGCCCCACCGCATCGCCCGCTACATCGAAGAGGTCGCCGGCTACTACCACCGCTGGTACGACAGCTGCCGGGTGATCCCGCTCGGCGACGAGCCGATCACCGACCTGCACCGCACCCGCCTGTGGCTGAACGATGCCACCGGCCAGGTCATCCGCAACGGCCTCGGCCTGCTCGGCGTCTCCGCGCCGGAACGCATGTAAGCGTGGACGCCTCTGCCCGGAGACCCGGTCGCCGCGGGCTCGGGATGTTCATCGTCGCCGGTCTCGTGGTGGTCGGGCTGGTCGCGGCATTCTTCGTTATCGACGGGGGACTGCGCAGCTACGCCGAGGACCGGATCGAGCAGGAGATCGCGTCCAACCTGCCCGACACCGTCACCGGGGACGTGGCCGTCTCCGTCGGCGGGTTGTCGGTCATCGCGCAATACCTCGGCGGCAGCTTCGACCGGGTGGCCCTGGAATCCGGCGCCCTGACCGTGGACGGCGTGCCGGCATCCGTTCACGTCGTGGCGACGGATGTCCCGCTCGACCAATCCCAGCCCGTCGGCGACCTGCGTGGCATCGTCGACCTCGAACCCGACGCCCTCAACACCCTGCTGAGCCGGTCGCTGCCGAGTGATGCCCCCGACGCCAGCGTCGAACTGGGTCCGGACGAGGTCAGCTACAGCGGCAGCGTGGCGGTGCTCGGCTTCCCGATCGGTTACCGGGCTTCGGCGACGCCGAGCGTGGACGCCGACGCCCTGCTGCTCACGCCGAGCGGTGCCACCATCACCTCCGGTGGCGGAAGCATCGACGCCGGCAATCTGCTCTCGCTCGTTCTGGGCGAGGAACCGCTCAGCATCTGCGTGGCCCGGTACCTCCCCGAAGGGGTCAACCTCTCCGGAGTGAACGTGACGGCGGAGCGCGCCCGGATCACGCTGGAGTCGAGCGCGCTGACGCTCAGCCGCCGGTCGTTGACCACCCTCGGCCGTTGCAGCGACGGCTGAGCCGCAAGCGGCACGCCGACCGTGACCCACCGGTTCGGAAACCGTTCGGACCGTGACGAAACCGGGGCCTGACACGGCGGCCCCGGGGCCGTACGCTTGATCAAGCGCATTCGCCTGTTCGAGGAGGCACCATGACTTTCCTGCGCATTCAACACCCCGTGCCCGACTATGACCGGTGGAAACGCGCCTTCGATCTGGACCCGGCCGACCGCCGCGGATCCGGGGTGATCCGCTACCGCATCCTTCGATCGGTGACGGATCCGAACTTCGTCATGATCGACCTGGAATTGGGCACCATCCGGGAGGCGGAGAAGCTGCTCCTCAAGATGCGGCGCATCTGGAGCAGCAGCGGCTCGACCGTGATGATCGACCCGGAGGCCTGGATCGTCGACGTGTCCGAGACCGCCGAGCTGCTCTAGCCGCGGTCAGCCCCGCGGCCCCGCGCACACACACTGCGCCGCCGGGCGTAACGCGATTCGGCGTGCATAGCGGCGTTCGCTACAATCAGGGCAGGTCCCCGGTCACAGACGCCGGCAGCCTTTCACTGGCTTCAGGGACCAACCCGGGTTCGCTCGCCACTCAGTGAGACACCCACTCGACTCTTCCCGTGAGGTTTTCACCCGTGGCCACCAACCCGCTCGCCCCCGCCTGGCTCCGCCTGCCCGACGACGCCAATGCGCTCGCCGACGGCCTCTGGCCGGCCACCGCCGAACGCACCCCGCAGGGGGAGCTCCTGATCGGCGGTTGCGCCGCCTCGGCCCTGGCCGCCGAATTCGGCACTCCTCTCTATCTGGTCGACGAAACGGATGCCCGCGCCCGTGCGGCCGCGCTCCGCGCCGCCTTCGAGACCGAGTTCGCCCGCATCGGCACGAGCGTGAACATCTACTACGCCGGGAAGGCGTTCCTCTCCACCGAGGTGGCCCGCTGGATGCTGGCCGAGGGCCTCAATATCGACATCTGCAGCGGCGGTGAACTCGCCGTGGCGCTGGCCGCCGGCAGCCCGCCGAACCGGATCGGCTATCACGGCAACAACAAGTCCCTGGCCGAGATCGACGAGGCCTGCCGGATCGGCGTGGGCACGATCGTGATCGACAGCCCGGTTGAAATCGGGCGCGTCGCCGCGGCCGCCGCCCGGCACGGCATCGTGCAGGGCGTGCGCCTGCGCGTGAACAGCGGCGTGCACGCCCACACCCACGACTTCCTCGCCACCGCGCACGAAGACCAGAAGTTCGGCGTCACGCTCGACGACGCCGCGTCCCTGGTGGGCCTGATCCGAGCCGAGCCGAGCCTCGGCTTTCGCGGCCTGCACTGCCACATCGGCTCGCAGATCTTCGGTGCCGACGGCTTCGCCGAGTCCGCGTCGCGCCTCCTCGCCGTGCACGCCGCCCTGCTCGACGGCGGCCCGGTCCCCGAGCTGAACCTCGGCGGCGGCTTCGGCATCGCCTACACCTCCGCCGACACCCCCACCCCGATCGGCGAACTCGCGGCCAGCCTGGCCGACATCGTCGCCGCCGAGTGCGGCACCCTCGGCATCCCGGTGCCCGTCGTCGCCTTCGAACCGGGACGCTACATCATCGGCCCGGCCGGAATCACCCTGTACGAGGTCGGCACCACCAAGGCCGTCGACGTGGCCGGGAACCCGCGCCTCTATGTCAGCGTCGACGGCGGCATGAGCGACAACGCCCGCCCCGCCCTGTACGGCGCCGACTACACCGTGCGGCTCGCCGGCCGGGCGTCGGCGGCCGAGCCGGTGCTGGTGCGCATCGCCGGCAAGCACTGCGAGAGCGGCGACATCGTCGTCGACGCCGACTACCTCCCCGGCGACGTGGCCCCGGGCGACCTGGTGGCCGTTGCCGCCACCGGCGCCTACTGCTGGTCGCTGTCGAACAACTACAACTTCCTCGGCCGGCCGGCCGTGGTCGCGGTGGCCGACGGCATCCCGCGGATGCTCGTGCGCGGCGAGACCATCGCCGACCTGCTCGCCCGCGACACCGGGGTCGGGGCACGCTCGTCCGGCTCGACCTCCGGCTCGACCGGCTCGGCCACCGATCTACCGAAGGAACCCTCCCGATGACCGAATACCGCAATCTGCGCGTCGCACTGCTCGGTGGCGGCTCCGTCGGCGCCCAGGTGGCCCGGCTGCTGCTCGAAAACAGTGACGAACTCGCCAACCGGGTCGGCGCCAGCCTCGAACTCGTCGGCATCCTGGTGCGCGACCTCGACGCCGAGCGCACCGTCGATCTGCCCCGCGAGCTGTTCACCACCGACGCCGAGACCCTGATCCTGGGGGCCGACGTCGTGATCGAGCTGATGGGCGGCATCGAGCCCGCACGCAAATACATCCTGATGGCGATCAATTCGGGGGCGGATGTCGTCACCGCCACCAAGGCGCAGCTGGCCACCCACGGGCCCGAACTGTTCGCCGCCGCCGACCAGGTCGGCGCGCAGCTCAAGTACGAGGCCGCCGTCGCCGGCGCGATCCCCATCGTGCGGCCGCTCGGCGAGAGCCTCGGCGGCGACCAGGTCAACCGCATTCTCGGCATCGTGAACGGCACCACCAACTTCATCCTCGACCGGATGGACACCGACGGTGACACCCTCGAAGAGGCGCTCGCGCTGGCCACCGACCTGGGCTACGCCGAGGCCGACCCGACCGCCGACATCGGCGGGTACGACGCGGCGCAGAAGGCGGCCATTCTCGCCAGCCTCGCCTTCCACACGACCGTGCCGCTCGCATCCGTGCACCGCGAAGGCATCACCGCCATCACCCCCGCGCAGATCGAGTCCGCCCGGAAGGCCGGCTACGTCGTGAAGCTGCTCGCCATCTGTGAACGCCTCATCGACGCCGAAACCGGCCAGGAGGGCGTCTCGGCCCGGGTCTACCCGGCCATGGTGCACCGCAGCCACCCGCTCGCCTCCGTACACGGCGCCAACAACGCGGTCTTCGTCGAGGCGGAGTCGGCCGGCAGCCTGATGTTCTACGGCGCCGGCGCCGGGGGAGTGGAGACGGCCTCCGCTGTGCTCGGCGACCTGGTTTCCCTGGCCCGCCGTCACATCGCCGGCGGCCCCGGCGTTCCCGCGTCCCAGCACGCCGACCTGCCCATCTTCGACATCGGCCGCATCGTCACCCGCTACGCCGTCACGCTGGAAGTCACCGACGAGCCCGGTGTGCTCGCCGCGCTCGCCAGCGTGTTCAGCGACCACGGCGTCTCCCTGGCCCTGGTCGAGCAGTCGATGACGCCCGCCCAGCCCGGCACTGCGAGTCGCTCCGCCGTCTCCGCCACGGCTACCCTAGTTATCGGAACGCACGAGGCCACGGAGGCTGCCCTGGCTGCCACCGTGACAGACCTCGCCGCGAACAGATTTGTCACCAATGTCGCATCCGTTTTGAGAGTTGAAGGAGCCTGATGTCCAGCGAACGAGAGACTCTGACGAAACCCGCTGTGAAGACGGCTTCCCGGCAGTGGCGCGGCGTGCTGCACGAGTACGCGGACCGCCTGAACATCACGACTGAAACGCCCATCATCACGCTCGGCGAGGGTGGCACCCCGCTGATTCCCGCTCCGGCGCTCTCCGCTCGCACGGGTGCGAAGGTCTGGATCAAGTACGAGGGTATGAACCCGACCGGTTCCTTCAAGGACCGCGGCATGACCATGGCCATCTCCAAGGCCGTCGAAGACGGCGCCAAGGCCGTCATCTGCGCGTCCACCGGCAACACGTCCGCGTCGGCCGCCGCCTATGCGACCCACGCCGGCATCCAGGCCGTCGTGCTGGTCCCCGAGGGCAAGATCGCCATGGGCAAGCTCAGCCAGGCCATCGCGCACAACGCGCAGTTGCTTCAGGTGCAGGGCAACTTCGACGACTGCCTCGACATCGCCCGCGACCTGTCC
>DATISQ010000160.1:0-3397 GCA_035581905.1 Cryobacterium sp. | reverse complement strand
CTTCGTACCCGGCGAAGATGGCGGGCGTGAGCGGCACGATGACCCAGACTCCGATCACGAGCACCAGCCAGCGGCCTGCGCCGGAGAGCACCCGCGCCCTCGCCGCGGCGATTCCGAAAACGATGAGCGCCGCACCCGTGGTGAGCGTGATCATGCCGAAGACGGCCTCGATCACGTCGGTCAGCGGTGACGGATAGGCCGAATCGGCGGCGCTGATCGCCACCAGTTCCTGCACCGAGAGTGCGAGCATCGCCACCACCGAAGCGAATCCGCCGATCGCCGCCAGGACGCCCCGGCCGGCCAACCCCGCCCGCCAGAACGCCCACAGCGCCCACACCACGAGCAGGTGATGCAGGAAGAACGCGACCTGGATGATCACGAACCCCGTCGCGGTCAGCGGGAAGCTGAAGCGGTCGGTCTCGACCACCGGCGGCACAACCAGCAGGAACGCCGCCGCGCCCACCCCCAGCAGTCCCGCGACCACAGCCGCCCAGCCACCAGATATCGCCAGCTTCTGAGCACTCATCCGGCTCACCTCCCTCGTCCATGACTCCTACGAATGACTCCTACGAATGACTCTCACGGTAGGCTCGCGACCATCGGGCGGCATCCGTGGACTCACGCACTTTTCATCGAGGTCACCATGAGTACCGACAACACTGCCGACGGCAGGACTTCGCGTTCCGACGCGCTGGCTGCACTCGCCCGGGCGCGCGACGAACTCGCGCGCGGTTCCGTCGAACGCGGCTGGGACGCCTGCCTGATCGCGGCCGGAATCGGACGGCAGCTCGGCGATGCCGGACTCGTCGCAGACGCCGCCACGCTGATTCCGGGCCCCCAGATCGGCTCGCACCACATGACGACCGCTCGCCAGGCCCTGTGTCTCGAGGCGCTCAGGATGCTGGAGCCCGGGGAATCCGCTCGGCGCCGGCGTCTGGAGCAGTACCTCGTAGGGCTGTCGGGCGGTTGGACAGACCCTCCCGCGGTGGCCGCGGTTCCCCTGACCGAAGGGCAGGCAGACGCCCTGCTTCTCGAGTTACGCGCCGCGCACGCCACGGCCATGGCTCCCGACCGACTGGCGGAGCGTCTCGAGATCGCGACCCGGATGCGAGACACGGCGCGCACGGCGCACCGGGACGACGACACCGCGTGGGGCATGTTGTGGCGGCTGGATGCCCTCGCTCAGTTCGGTCGACGGATCGAGCTGAACATGGACTTCATTGAGTTGGTCGGCGTGATCCGCCGGCTGGACAGTCCGCAATGGCGCTGGCGGGTCGCGACCATCCGTTCGGCGTTGGCATTGCTGGACGACGACATCGATGACGTCCCCCCGCTCACCGCGGAGGCCGCACGCCTCGGGGCGGACGCGGGGGTGGAAGAGGCCGCGTTCATCGACCTGGTGCTGCGTTCCAATCTCGCCCTCCGCACGGGCGAAGGTCTACCGGGTATCGAGGAGGAAGTGCGGCACGCACTCGCGGATGCACCGTTCCTGGCGCAGAGCTGGCGGGCCGGCATCCTGATCGCACTGGGGCGAATCGACGACGCGCTCGAGATCTGGCGTGCGCTCGCGCCGCACGTCGATGAGGTTCCGCTCACCGCGATGGAGTGGCTGCTCGCGACGACCGCTCACGCCGAGCTCAGCATCGTCGCCCACGACCAGCCCACCGCCGCTCACCTCTACGAAACGCTCGGCCCGCACGGACACCTGCACGTGATGCCGACCGTCATGACCCCCTACTCGGGCCCGGTCGCGCTCTACCTCGGTGACCTCGCGGCATTCCTGGGACGCTCCTCGAGCGCGCGGGCGCACTACGAGGCCGCGCTCACGAGTAGCCAGGACATGCACGCGCCGGCATTCTCGCGTCGGGCGCGAGAGGCGATCGCGCGGCTCGGTGTGCCCAAGTCTTCCCGTTATCCGCTGTCGCCACTGTCGCCACTGTCTCTGCGGGAGGCGGAGGTCGCCGAGCTCGTCGGAGCGGGGATGACGAATCGCGAAGTGGCCCATCGGCTGTTCCGGTCGGAGCGAACCGTCGAGAACCACGTCAGCAACATCCGTCATCGCCTGGGTCTGCCGAATCGCGCTGCCGTCGCCGCATGGGTGTCGCGGCAGCACCCCGCCTGACTGGCCGGAACCGCGCCGGTTCCCGGCGGCCGGTGCTACCCCTGCGGGGTGATGACCACCTTGCCGAGCACGCGCCCTGCGCCAACGTAGGCGAGTGCCTGTGGCACCTCGTCGAGCGTGAAGGTGCGGTCGATTCGGATGCGGAGGTCACCGGCGACACACAGCTCGGCTGCGGGCATGAAGTGAGCCGGTCCCTCCTTGACGGCGAGAACACCCATCCGTCGCCCGGTCACCAGGCCGAGCACAGCACCGATCGTGCCGACCGAGAGCAGCGTCGGCACGCCTCCGCCGACGCAGGAATAGCGGCCGCCCGGAGCCAGCGCCCGCCGGTAGGCGAAGACGGATCGGTGGGCGACGAGGTCGAGAACGAGGTCGAACGGTTCGAGCCGGGTGAAGTCCGTCCGGCGATAGTCGACCACTTCATCGACGCCGAGTTCGCGAAGGTAGTCGAGCTTGCCCGCATTGTCGACACCGGTCACGTGCGCCCCGGCGAGCGCGGCGAGCTGGATCGCGAACGTACCCGATCCGCCGCCGGCGCCGTTGACCAGGACGCGCTGCCCCGACTGCACCCGAGCCATGCCCTGAAGCGCAATCGCGCCCGCCTGCGGCAGCGTCGAGGCCTCGGCGAACGTCAAACCCTCCGGCTTATGCGCCAGCATCTTCTCGGGCACTACGGCATACTCGGCGAAACCGCCCATCAGGGCAAGGTTGTCGCCGTACACCTCATCGCCGACGCGGAACCGGGTCACGCCGGCGCCGATCGCGGCGACCCGGCCGGCAATATCGGAACCGAGAACCCGTTGCCGGGGGGCGCGGAGTCCCCCGAGCCGGGCGTACAACGGCGACCCCGTCAGCCCCTCCCAATCCGAAAGATTGACGGATGTCGCGACAACCTCCACGAGCACCTGGTTCGGACCCGGCGTCGGCACCGGGATGTCCTCGATCCGCAGCACGTCGGGCGGGCCGTACCGGTCGTAGACGGCGGCCCTCACGCCGATCGGCCTCTGAACCACGCGCGCGGGGAGCTGGACATGCAGGTCAGTGTAGGCCCAGCTGCGCTCGTCTTCTGCGGCGGTGACGGGCGACCGGGTTCACCTTCTTCGCATCGTGGTCAACCGGGCGAGTACGGCCCGCGTGAAGGGCACCAGATTCGGGCCGTATCCCGAGCGGTAGTCGTACATTTCGAAGTCCACCGAGCGGATGCCCAGACCCCGGGCCGTCTTCTGCACCCCCCGGATCAACTCGAACGGACCGCAGACGGCGACGTGCAGGCGG
>DATISQ010000159.1:0-1958 GCA_035581905.1 Cryobacterium sp. | reverse complement strand
ACACCGAGAACAATCCGAATAACGAGAAAGAGAACTCATGAGCACCCAGGTCCAGGAAACCCTCGTCTTGGTCAAACCGGATGGCGTTGCCCGCAACCTCTCCGGCGAGATCCTGCGCCGCATCGAGCAGAAGGGATACTCCCTCGTCGACGCGAAGCTCGTGCAGGCCGACCGGTCCCTCCTGGCCGAGCACTACGCCGAGCACCAGGGCAAGCCGTTCTTCGAACCTCTGGTCGAGTTCATGGAAAGCGGACCGATCCTCGTGCTGCGCATCGCCGGCGAACGCGTGATCGAGGGCTTCCGCTCCCTGGCCGGCACGACCGACCCGACAACGGCCGCTCCCGGCACCATCCGCGGTGACTTCGGCCGCGACTGGGGCACCAAGGTGCAGCAGAACCTCGTGCACGGCTCCGACTCGCCCGAGTCGGCCGACCGCGAACTGGCCCTCTGGTTCGACTGACCCTCACCGGACCCACGGACAGCCGCTTTCCGACTGCGGGGAGCGGCCGTTCTCGTCGGGCCGGATTTCCTTGCTTTACGTGCCGGGCGCACGGCCGTCACCGAATGGTCGATGATGGCAGAGCCGCCGTTCGAGCGCGCTGATCCTGTTTGTCCCGTCTGACCAGAAAGCCTCACCCCATGCCGCAAGCCCGGAGCCCCTGGATCAAGCTGGTTTGGGCCATCCCCCTGGCGCTCATCCTGCTGGTCGCCGTCGTGCTCGCCGCGCGCGGCATCCGTGCCCTGCCGGTGACGCAGGCGTTCCTGGTCGACTACCCGGGCGCCTCGCCGCTGCCGGCCTGGGCCCCCGTCGGCTTCCCTGCCTGGCTGGCCTGGCAACACGGCCTGAACGTCTTCTTCCTGCTCTTCATCGTGCGATCGGGCTGGCAGATCCGCTCGGCGGGTCGACCGAGCATGTTCTGGACCCGGCGCAACACCGGCCTCATCCGCACCCCGCAGGCCCCTCGCCGGATGGGCATCAACGTCTGGCTGCACCTCGTGGTGGACGCCCTCTGGGTGCTCAACGGGGTCGTGTTCTACGTGCTGCTCTTCGTCACCGGCCAGTGGGTGCGCATCGTGCCGGTCAGCTGGGACATCATCCCGAACGCACTCTCGGCCGCCCTCCAGTACGCGTCCCTGGACTGGCCGGTCACCGACGGCTGGGTGAACTACAACGCCCTCCAGACCCTGAGCTACTTCAGCATCGTGTTCGTGGCCGCGCCGCTCGCCCTGGCCACGGGCATGCGTCTGTCGCCGCTGTGCACGTCACGCCGGCTCGGCGAACTGATCCCGCTGCGCCTGACCCGGGCCGTGCACGTGGGCGTGATGGTCTTCTTCCTCGCGTTCACCGTGATCCACGTCACGCTGGTGCTCGCCACCGGCGCCCTGCGCAACCTGAACCACATGTACGCGGCGCAGAGCGACGACGGCTGGACCGGATTCTGGATCTTCGCCGCCTCCCTGGTCGTGATGCTCGTGGCCTGGGTCGCCGCGGGTCCCCGACTGCTGCGGGCGGTCGCCACACTCGGCGGAACCGTCCCCACCCACTGAGCCCACCGGTGGTTGAGCCTGTCGAAACCCGGTCAGAACGGCGCCGGTTCCTCCGAGTCCGGTTGCCGCGCCCTCTCCTTCGGCGTCTCCGCCGGATGCATCGCCGGATGCATCGCCGGACGGATGATCGTGGCCGGTTCGCTGAGGAACGTGCGCCCGGTCGGTGAGGTCCACTTCAGTGTGCCGTCCGGCAGATGAACGTAGCTCCACCGGGTCTCCGACTTCAGCGCGTGGTCGGCGGGGCAGAGGTGGGCGAGGTTGTCGTGCGCGGTGATCCCCTCGAATTGCCAGTCCAGGGTGTGGTCGAGGTCGGAGTGCGCCGCCGCCCGGCGGCAGCCGGGCCACCGGCAGGTCTCGTCCCGGACCCGGAGGTACCGGCGGAGGTCTTTCGGGACCTTGTAGCGGGTGCG
>DATISQ010000158.1:0-6820 GCA_035581905.1 Cryobacterium sp. | reverse complement strand
CTTCGCAGGTGCGGGTGACAGAGCGCCGTGCGCGCCGAGCTCCGGGCCTCGCGGCGCAGGTTAGGGAAGCGGGCGCACGGTAGAACACGGGCCGGCTTCCACAGAGTGCGCCGCGACGCCGACAGGTCGCGGCAGCGCCGGGCGCGGCTAGAGCGCGTCGAGCCGGGCGGCGACGTCGGCCGGGAACCCGCCGGTGCCGATCGGGCTCCACCGGGTGGGAGTGATGCGGATCAGGGACTTGTCCTGCAGCGCCATCGCCGCCCGGTACTCGGCCCAGTCGGAGTGCTCGCCGGCGATGCAGCGGAAGTATTCGACCAGACCGTCGCCGGCCTCCGGCATGTGCAGCACCTCGGCGTCGCCGTCGACCTGGATCCAGCCGCCGTCCCAGTCGTCCGAGAGCACCAGCACGGAGGCATGCACATTGCGCTCGGCGTTGCGCGTCTTCGCCCGGGTCGGGTAGGAGGAGATCACGATGCGGCCGGCCGGGTCAACACCGCCGGCCACGGGGGAGATCTGCGGGCGGCCGTCGGCGCGGGTGGTGGCCAGCAGCATCCGGTGCCTCGGGCGCACGAAGTCGAGCATGTCAGCGAGGTCGACGACGGTGGTGGTTGCAATGTCTCTAGCCATGAGCCAAGGCTACGTCAGAGCGGATGCCCGACACGGTCCGCCCCGACGGGCACCGCGGCCGCACCTCGCTATGCTCCAACGGTGAAGGTCGTCCAGGAACTCGAATCGCGCATGCACCCCGACTCCGTCGCCGGGTTCCGCCTCGTGCTCGCGGAGGCGCGGGTGACCGACTCGATCCTGCTGCCGGTGCGGCCGATGGAGCGCATGGTGACGCCCGTGCAGTGGATGCTGCGCCGCGTCGGCGCAGACGGCATCCGTCTGACCCAGGCCGGCTACCTGCCGCCCGCCGTGGTCGTGGAAGCCTCGACCCAACTCGACTGGGGCTGGCCGGTCAGTGCCAGCAGGGAGAGCCACTTCCTGCCTCTGCTGGAGCTGCGCGCGCACCTGCGCACGGTCGGCCTGCTGCGGGTGAGCAAGGGGATGCTGCTGCAGACCAGTCGCGGCCGGGCGCTCGCCGAGGCGCCGCGGGAGCTGTGGTGGCATCTGGCCAGAACCGTGCACCAGAGCCGCGATCCGGCCGAGACCGACGCGATCCGGTTGCTGCTCCTCCTCATCGCGCGGCGGGGCTTCGACGAGAGCGAGTTGTTCAAGCAGCTGCTGGCCCTCAGCCTGGAGACGGTCGGCTGGGTGCGGGCCGACGGCACTCCTCTCTCCAGTGATGCGGCCTTCGACCTGGTGCTGCCGAAATGGCGCCTGCTGCGCCGGCTGGGCGTGTTCGATGACGACGCCCGCAGCTACACGCGCTGGATCATCACGCCCGGCGGGGCCGCGTTCGCCCGGGCCGCCCTGCAGTCCGAGGCCTGAGGCGCGCGGAGCTACTTCTGCACGTCGGAGCTTCGGGCGGCCTGCTGGGCGGCCAGCAGCGCCTCCTGCTCCGCGGCATCCTCCATGGCAGCCACGTCCATCCAGAGGACCTCCCAGAGATGCCCGTCGGGATCCTGGAAACTGCGGCTGTACATGTAGCCCTGGTCGTCGGGGGGATTGGACATGCTGCCGCCGGAAAGGAGTGCCTTGTCGACCAGGACGTCGACCGCCTCCCGGCTGTCGGCGCTCAGGGCCAGGATGGCCTCTGTGCCCTCGCGGGCATCCACGATCTGCTTGCGCGTGAAGCGCCGCATCATGTCCGGGGCCATCAACATCGCGTAGATGTGGTTCTCGTCGATCACGAGGCAAGCGGCGTTTTCGTCGGTGAATCGAGGGTCGAAGGAATACCCGAGCGCGCGGAAGAAGTCCGTGGAGCGCTGCAGATCGGCGACGCTGAGGTTGACAAAGATCATCGTTGACATGATTTCCTCTCGTTTCGTCTGGGGGCGAGATACGGTTCGTTTGGCGACGCACCGTTCAGTACACGCCCGGTCCCCGCCCTCGGCAAGCCCCGCACCGCATCCGCACCGCATCCGCACCGCATCCGCAGCGCCCCGCTAGCCGAGTGGGAAGTCGCGGGTCTGGCCGGGCGCCAGGATGGCCTCGGTGCCCTCGATCCGCACCCGGATCGGGGTGGCACCGCCGGCCCGCAGCTGCAGGCGCAGGTTGCCGGGCGTCAGTTCCAGCCGGATCGGCTGTTCCCGGTAGTTGATGCTGAAGGTGACCTCCGCGAGTTCCTTCGGCAGCACGGGGTGCAGCCAGAGCATGTCGTCCCGGATCTCCAACCCGGTGTAGCACCGCACGACCATGTCGACCGAACCGGCCATCGCCCCGAGGTGGATGCCCTCGTGGGTGGATCCGCCGAGGATGTCTCCCAGATCGCTGTCGAGGGCCCGGGTCAGGTAGACCCAGGACCGCTCGCGATCGCGGCGGGCGTCCAGCCAGGAATGCACCACGTTGCTGAGCGTGGAGCCGTGCGTGGAGCGCTCCGAATAGAACTCGACCGTTCGCACGATGGCCTCCGGCGGCAGGTCGTAGCCCATGGTCTCGAGCAGTTCGCGCAGCTCCTCGGCGGAGAACAGGTAGAGCAGCATGAGCACATCGGCCTGCTTGGAGAGCCGGTAGTTGTTCGTGCTGTCGCCCTCGGCGTTGAGGATCAGGTCGAGCCGGGCGATGGAGGCGTATCGGCTCCGGTAGGTGTCCCAGTCGAACTCGGGGAGGTCCTCGTAACCCTCGAACTGGCTGATCACGCCGTCGGCGTGGAACGGGACCCGCAACCGCCTGCTGATCCGGGCCCACTGGTCGACCTCGTCCGGCCGCAGTCGCAGCCGGTTCCAGAGCGGCCGGCAATACCGGTTCTGCAGCAGCGACACGGTTTCGACCGCGCGGCGCAGCACCCATGCCGCCATCACGTTCGTGTACGCGTTGTTGCGCAGGCCTGCACCCGAGGCCCCGGGGTAGCCGTCGTGGAACTCGTCCGGCCCCATCACCCCGTCGATGTCGTAGCGGTCGTCCACCTCGTCGTACCGGGCCAGGCTGGCGAAGAAACGGGCCACTTCGAGCAGCATCTCCGCACCCTGCTGGATCAGGAACTCGGTGTCTCCGGTGGACTGGTAGTACTCCCAGACGCTGTAGGCCACGGCGAGGCCCACATGTCGCTGGTTCTGCGAATTGTCGGGCATCCACTGCTGGTTCAGGGGGTTGAAGAGTTCCGTCGGGGTCTCTTCGCGCCCGTCGATGCCGCTTTGCCAGGGGAACATGGCCCCCTCGCAGCCGATGCCCCGGGCGGCCGCCCGTGCCTCGGCCAGGCGTCGGTACCGATAGCCGAGCAGGGCGCGGCTCAGATCAGGGCGGCGCAGGGTGAGGATCGGGTAGACGAACAACTCGTCCCAGAACACGTGTCCGCGATACCCCTCGCCGTGCAGGCCTCTGGCGGGCATGCTCGCGTCGAGGTCGGCGTCGACGGCCGCCACCGTCTGCAGCACGTGGAAGATGTTCAGGTTGAGCGCGAGCGATTGGTGGTCCCCGGCGCTCATGCCGACGGCGAATTCGTCCCAGAGGACCTGCCAGGCCAGCTCGTGCGCCGCCAGCAGGTCGGCTGGATCCGGCAGCCGCCGCATCCACGTCGCCACCGCACGGGCCGGCGAGGCAATTGCACGGTCGCGCGACGTGCTGACAATGACGGTCTTCTCGGCCCTGACCGGATGCCCCGGCTCCAGGTCGAGGGTGAACTCGTGCGCCACCCAGCCGGCGTCGTCGGTGAGCAGTTGCCGAGCAGGCTCGACGGGCTGCTCATCCCGGAAAACCCGGGTGCGCGAGGCCAGGGCGATGTGGATGCCGGACTGGGTGGTCTCCATCTCGAGCAGCACGGTCTCGGCGTCGATTTGGGTGCTGGTGTGGGGGAGCAGGTGAGCGTTGCTGAGCAGCCGGTCGGCGGCCACATTGCGGTTGAAGACCCGGCCCTCGAGGGCCGAGCGCACGGTCAGCTGGCCCGACCAGTCCTCCGCCTCGAACGTGGTGTCGAGCACGGCCACATGGGGTGCGGCCTGCGATACGAACCGCCGGGACGTCACCCGGGTGGTGCGCCCCGCTTCGTCCCGCCAACGGATGACGCGGGTCAGCACACCGCGCCGCAGGTCCAGCTCCTGCAGGTAGGTGACCAGCCCGGCGCGGTCGGCGTCGAACCAGTCCCCGTCGGCCACCCTGAACTCGAGCGGCAGCCAGTTGGGGGCGTTGACGAGGTGCTCGTCCTCGATGATGCGCTCGCCGAGTTCGGTCTGCACCCGGTTGTAGACGCCGGCCAGGTAGGTTCCCGGATAGTGGATTCCGTCGTCGGAGGACTCGGCGGCCGCGCCGCGGGTTCCCCAGTAGCCGTTGCCGAGCGTGCAGAGGGCCTCCCGGAGTCCCTCCGTCTCGGGGTCGTAGCCGATGTAGCGCAGCAGCCACGGATCGCTGCCGGACTCCCCGCCGGCCCAGCCGCGGTTCTTCCCGGTCACGGCGGGGTCCAGCGCGGCCAGGTCCAGATCGCTGAGGTCGGCGACCACGATGTCCGCGCCGGCCGCGAGAAGGCGGTCGTCGCCGGTGCTGTCCATCCCGATGACCAGCGCGAATCCGCCGCGTGCCCCGGCCTGCACCCCCGCCTCGGCGTCTTCGACGATCGCGGTGCGGTCGGGCGTCACGTGCAGCCGCCGGGCGGCCTCGAGGAACAGGGCCGGGTCGGGTTTGCCGGGCAGGCCCAGCCGCATGGCCTCGGCGCCGTCGATCGTGACGTCGAACATGCCCACCACGTTCGCCGCCGCCAGAACGGCGGTGCTGTTGCGGCTCGAGGTCACCAGGGCCACCGGCAGCCCCTGTTCCCGCAGCCGTCGCAGCAGCGCCAGCGTGCCCGGGAACGCCTTCACCCCCGTCACCTCGAGTTCGCGGGTGAACAGTTCCTGCTTGCGGACGGCGAGCGCGTTGATGGTCGCCCGGCCACGCTTCGGCTCGATCCCGCGCGACGCCAGGAATGCCCGGATGCCGTCCTCCCGCGCCCGACCGTCGACGTACCGCCGGTAGTCGCTCTCGATCTCGAACGGAGCCACCGGCGACTTCGTCAGACCTGGCAGCGCCTCATCGAACATGGCCTTCCACGCCCGGGCGTGCACGGCGGTCGTGTCGGTGACCACGCCGTCGAGGTCGAAGATGCCCGCGTCGAAGGCGACCCGGGCCGGGTGCGGAGGGGGGGTCCTCGGCTGGTTCGGCTGCTTCGACTCGTTCATGGGTGCGCTCCTCCGTGGCCGTGAATGCCGGCCGTGTGTGTGACCGTGAATGTGCACATAGTACGCAGAGTGGTTGGATTGACGCATGACTTCCACACCCGACTACATCGACGATTTCGCCGACTTCATCACGGCCTCACCGTCGTCGTACCACGCGGCTGCGGAGGTCGCCCGCCGCCTGGACGCCGCCGGTTTCGCCCACGTCAGCGAAACGGACGAGTGGCCGAGCGAGGCCGGTCGCCGCTACACGGTTCGCGACGGCGCCGTCATCGCGTGGGTGCAGCCGGCCGACGCCGGCCCGACGACCCCGTTCCGTATCCTCGGCGCCCACACCGACTCGCCCGGTTTCAAGCTGAAGCCGAAGCCGACCATCGGCGCCCACGGCTGGCTGCAGGCCGGGGTCGAGGTCTACGGCGGCCCGCTGCTCAACTCCTGGCTCGACCGCGAACTCGAATTCGCCGGTCGCCTCATCACCATCGACGGCACCGAACACCTGGTGCGCACCGGGCCGTTCTGCCGCATTCCGCAGCTGGCCATCCACCTCGACCGCGACGCCAACACGGCGCTCACCCTGGACCGGCAGCGGCACCTGACCCCGGTCTTCGGGGTCGGCGAGAAGAGCCAGGCGGACCTGATCGGGCACCTTGCCGGCCTGGCCGGGCTGGCGGGGGAGGATGTCGTCGGGTACGACATCATCACCGCCGACACGGCGCCGCCGGCCCGGTTCGGCCTCGGGAACGAGCTCTTCGCCGCCGGGCGGATGGACAATCTGTCCTCGGTACACGCCGGCCTCGTCGCGCTGCTCGCCGCCCCCGCACCCATCGGGCAGATCCTGGTGCTTGCGGCCTTCGACCACGAGGAGATCGGTTCCGAGACCCGTTCCGGGGCAAGCGGACCGCTGCTCGACGACATCCTGACCCGGATCGGGGTGGGGCTCGGGGCATCCGTCAGCGACCGTCTGCGGGCCTACGCCGGGTCGTGGTGCCTCTCGGCCGACGCCGGCCACTCGGTGCACCCGAACTATCCGGAGAAGCATGACCCCGCGAACATGGTCGTCGCCGGGGGTGGGCCGCTGCTGAAAATCAACGCCACCCAGCGCTACGCGACGGATGCCGCGGGTGCGGCACTCTGGGCCCGCACCTGTGCGCAGGCCGGCGTGGTCTATCAGGAATTCGTCTCGAACAACGCGGTGCCCTGCGGCTCCACGATCGGCCCGCTGACCGCCACCCGGCTCGGCATTCGCACGGTCGATGTGGGCATCCCGCTGCTCTCGATGCATTCCGCCCGCGAACTCTGCCACGTGAACGACCCGGTGGCGCTGAGCGGCGCGATCGGCGCGTTCTTCGCCCCCGAGCACTAACGACCGGCGGGCGCCTTCGGCAGCCCCGGCGGAGGTAAAAACGTGGGATCCAGTCCTTGCTAGATAGTTGGTATATCTGATACTTTAACTATCAGAAAGTCGCACTATCATCAAGACGGCTCTCGCGTCGTCCGCAGAGGAGATTCTCATGACCGTCCACCTCATCGCCGGCGCCGGCTACATCGGCGAAGCACTTGCCCGCGCCCTCGTC
>DATISQ010000157.1:0-8618 GCA_035581905.1 Cryobacterium sp. | reverse complement strand
CTGGGCGTAGCCGGGCAGCAGGCCCACGGCGAAAGTGGATACCGCCATCAGCATCAGGGTCATCGACAGCACCTTCTGGCGGCCGATCTTGTCCCCGAGCCAGCCGAAGAACACGCCACCCAGCGGGCGCGCGATGAACGTCGCGGCGAAGGTCCCGAGCAGGAACAGGGTGTGCACCGTCGGGTCGGACTCGGGCAGGAACACCGGGCCCATGGTGGTGATGAGGTAGCCGAACACGCCGACGTCGTACCATTCCATCGTGTTTCCCACGATGGTTCCGCCGAGTGCCTTCTTCAGTCGGGACTGGTCGACCACGTTCACGTGGGACACCTTTAAACGACGTTTGAGAAGCGGATTCTTGGTTTTCACCGCGGTGCCGTCGGCACCGGAAAGTGAGCTTGTTCTGTGCATTGGAGCTTCTCTCGTGGAGATCATGTTGCTGCGAAAAAAAAGCCCCGCTTTCGGGCATAACGAACGATTTTAGCTGAAAATGGCCACTAACCAGACATTTTGCTGGGGATACACCCTCTGGACAGGGGTTTACGTCGGGTCTCCGCCGGTGATTTCCCAGCGGGGAGACACTTAGGCTGAGCCCATGGCTGACTCTGTGAAGTTCTGGTTCGACCCCTCCTGCCCCTGGGCCTGGATGACCTCCCGCTGGGTGGACGAGGTCTCCTCCCTGCGCGGTTTCGACGTCGAATGGAAGGTGATGAGCCTGGCCGTTCTGAACGAGGATCAGGACGTGGCCGAGGAGCACCGCGCGTTCTTCCCGAGGGCCCTCCGGTACACCCGTCTGGTGGCGGCCGTGCAGGAACTGCACGGCCAGAAGACGGTCAAGGCTCTCTACGACGCCCTGGGCGCCCGCATCCACCTCGGTGGGAAAGCCGACGCCGATGAGGTCATCCCCGCCGCGCTCGCCGAGGTGGGCCTGCCGGCATCCTTCGCGGAGTGGGCCGACAGCGACGAGTATGACGTGCCGATGCGCGCCAGCCACTTCGAGGGCATGGAACTGGTGGGCCAGGATGTCGGCACCCCCGTCATCGCCGTCAACGACGTGGCCTTCTTCGGCCCGGTCGTCTCGCCCGCTCCGACCGGCGACGCGGCGCTCAAGCTCTGGGACGGCGTGGTCGCCGTGGCCGGCTGCGACGGCTTCTTCGAGCTGAAGCGCTCCCGCACCCGCGAGCCGATCTTCGCTGCTGCTGCTGCGCCGGCACCTGCGGAGTAAATAGAATCGGATGCATGCGCATCCACATCGCCACTGACCACGCCGGCCTCGACTTCAGTCACCAGCTGGTCATACACCTCACCCTGGCCGGCCACGAAGTCGTGGACCACGGACCGGAGGTCTACGACGCCCTCGACGACTACCCGGGTTTCTGCATCCGAGCGGCCGAGGCCGTCGTCGCCGACCTCACCCTGGGCGTCGACGCCCTCGGCGTCGTTTTCGGCGGCTCGGGCAACGGCGAGCAGATGGCCGCGAACAAAGTGAACGGGGTGCGCGCCGCGCTGGTCTGGAGCCTCGGCACCGCGAGGCTCGCCCGCGAGCACAACGACGCGAACGTCATCTCCATCGGGGCGAGGCAGCACACCATCGAGGACGCCATCGACTTCATCGACGCCTTCATCGCCGAACCGTTCCCCGGCGACGAACGCCACCGCCGCCGCATCCTGCAGCTGGCGGAGTACGAGACGCACCGCACCATCAACGGCACGCGTCTCGCCGACTAACCGTGCCCGAGGGTCATTCCGTCCACCGCATCGCGCGCCAATTCGCCCGCAACTTCGTCGGCAAACGGATCCGGGTGTCGTCCCCACAGGGCCGGTTCGTGGACGGCGCGGCGATGCTCGACGGCCACACCATGACGGATGCCCGTGCCGTCGGCAAGCAGATGTTCCTGGAGTTCGACAACGGGCTCTGGCTGCGCGTGCACCTGGGCCTCTACGGAGCGTGGGACTTCGCCGGCGACATCCACGCGAACGGCACGGACGCCGCCATCAGGGGCCGCCGGCGCCGGACGGCCGGCGTCGGCGCGGGTGACGTCCTGCTCGACCTGGCGGGGGAGGACTCTCTGCGGAGCATCGGCGCGCCCCGCCTGACCCGGCTGAGGATGGCGGAGGACGAGAAGGTCAGTGTCGAGCCCGACGGTTTCCCGCCCGAACCCGTCGGCCAGGTGCGGGTGCGCCTGCTCGCCGACGACGTCGTGGCGGACCTGCGCGGGCCCACGGCCTGCGTGGTGCTCGACCCCCAGGAGGTGCAGGTGGCCATGGACCGCCTCGGGCCCGACCCGATGCTCGACGACAGCCGCGCCGCCGAGGACCGTTTCGTCACCGTGCTGCGGAAGAAGCCCACCCCGATCGGGCGCCTCCTGATGGACCAATTGGTGGTCAGCGGCATCGGCAACGTCTACCGGGCCGAGCTGCTTTTCCGTGCGGGGCTGAATCCTCCTGCGCCGGGATAGTCGCTCACCGACGAGCAGGCCCGGGCGCTGTGGCACGACTGGGCGCACCTGCTGAAGATCGGCGTGGAGACCGGGCAGATGATGACGATGGACGGTCTCGGCGACGCGGCCTACGGGCGCGCGCTGCGGAGACGTGCCGACCGGCACTGGGTCTACAAGCGCGAGGGACTGCCCTGCCGGGTCTGCGGCACCCACATCGCCCTCGAGGAGATGGCCGCCCGCAAGCTGTACTGGTGCCCGAAGTGCCAGGCCTGATCTGCGTCACCTGCGTCACCTGCGTCACCTGCGTCACCTGATCTGAACCCACGACCAGAACGGGAAACCGATGAGACACAACCCCAGTTTCGCGCTCGACGACCCGGCGGAGATTCGCCGTCTCATCCGGGAGAACCCGTGGGCCACGCTGATCAGTCACACCGAGTCGGGTCTGGTGGCCTCGCACTACCCGGTGCTGCTCGACGAGGACGCCGACGACGCGGACGGCCTGGTGCTGGTCAGTCATGTCGGCCGCCCCGACGAGGCCCTGCACGAGCTCGGCCGGCACGAGCTGCTGGTGATCATCCAGGGCCCCCACGGCTACATCTCGCCGGGCTGGTATGACGAGAAGCCCGCCGTGCCCACCTGGAACTTCGTCACCGCGCACCTGCACGGCACGCCCGAGCTGCTCAGCGACGAGGAGAACCTGCGGGTGCTGGACCGCCTGGTCGACCATTTCGAAGAGCGGATGCCTGAGCCGCGTCGCCTGTTCGGCACCGAGGCCGATGCCGCCTACGCCACCCGCCTCGTGGCCGGCACCGTCGGCTTCCGGCTGCGGGTGAGCCGCTTCACCGCCAAGAGCAAGCTCAGCCAGAACAAGCCGGCCGAGACCGTGGCGCGCATCCTGGCCGAACTCGACGGCAAAGGGCCCTATGCGAGCCCCGGGCTCGCCGCCGAAATGCGGCGGGTGCACGGGGTGACCCGGTGAGTGCGTTGCCGCCGACCCCCACGCCGACCCCCACGCCGACCTCGACGCCGAAGTCGACGATCGATCCGGCCGCCCCGGTCGTGCTGCGGAACGGCCGTCTGCCGGGCAGCGACGAGATCGTCGACACGCTGATCGTCGACGGGCGGGTGCGCCGGATCGGGTACCTCGGTCAGGCGGCTGCCGGCATCCGTTCGGTCGATCTGGGTGAGCGCTGGCTGATTCCCGGCCTCTGGGACAACCACGTGCATTTCAGCCAGTGGGCTCAGACGAAGCAGCGTCTGGACCTGACCGGTGCAGTCAGCGCGGCCGCCGCAGCCGATCTGGTCGCCGCGCGGGCGCCGGGCGTGGTTCCGGGGGAGACCCTGGTCGGGTTCGGTTTTCGCGACGGGCTCTGGCCGGATGCCCCGAGCCGACCCCTGCTGGACGCCGCCGCCGGCCCCGTCCCGGTGGTGCTGATCAGCGGGGACCTGCACTCCTGCTGGCTGAACTCGGCCGCCCTCGCCCGCCACGGTCACCCGGGGCACCCCACCGGGCTGCTCCGCGAAGAGGACTGCTTCGCCGTGGTGCGGGCGCTCGCCGAGGTGCCCGCCGACGTCATGGACGGCTGGGCCGACAGCGCGGCCCGCGCCGCGGCATCCCGCGGAGTCGTGGGCATCGTCGAGATGGAGATGGACTGGAACCCGGGCACCTGGCTGCGGCGCATCCGGGGCGGCACCGACTCGCTGCGCGTGGAGTTCGGCATCTACACCCAGCACCTGGAACGCGCCATCGCCCTCGGGCTGCGCAGCGGGGACAGCGTCGACGGCGCCGGCGGGCTCCTCACGGTGGGACCGTACAAGGTGATCACCGACGGCTCGCTGAACACCCGCACCGCGTACTGCGTCGACGAGTATCCGGGCCTGGAGGGGCAGCCCGGGTCGCACGGGCAGCTGAACGTGCCGCCGGAGGAACTGATCACGCACCTCGGCCGGGCCGTGGCCGCCGGCATCCGCCCCGCCGTGCACGCCATCGGCGACCGGGCCAACACGCTGGCCCTCGACGCGTTCGAGCAACTCGGCTGCGCCGGCAGCATCGAGCATGCCCAGCTGCTCAGAGTGGAGGACGTCGCCCGCTTCGCCCGGCTCGGCGTGGTGGCGAGCGTGCAACCCGAGCACGCCCTCGACGACCGGGACGTCGCCGACCGGTACTGGGCGGGACGCACCGACCGGGCCTTCGTACTGAGGAGCCTGCTGAACGCCGGGGTCACGCTCGCACTCGGGTCGGACGCCCCGGTCGCGCCGCTGGACCCGTGGGTGAGCATCGCCGCCGCCGTCGGACGCACCCGCGACAGCCGTGAACCGTGGCACGCCGAGCAGGCCATCTCGCGGCAGGCCGCGCTCGCCGCGTCCACGCGCGGCCGGCACCGGGTGCTGGTGGGTGACGTCGCCGACCTCGCGGTGTGCGAGATCGACCCGTTCGTCGCCTCCGTGCCCGACCTGCGACGGATGCCCGTGGCCGCCACCCTGCTCGCCGGCCGGATCACCCACACCGCCCTCTGACCGGCGGGGGTTTACCCCCGCCGAGATGCGGTTGGCAGCTTGATGTTGCCCGCGTGGCACAGCGATCAGGCTTGGTACCGACAGACTCACCGGAGGACACCATGACCGCACCGACCGAAACCCCCCGACGCGCCGGGTACCGCGCGCTCTGGCGCCGAGCGCCGCAGGAGCTGCTCTTCCTGCTGCTCACCCTGCCGGTCGTCGTGATCGCGCTCACCGTGCTGAGCACCGTCTTCTTCACCGGAATCGGCCTGCTCGCCGTCGTTGTCGGAATCGTCGCCGTCGTGGCGGCCCTCTACCTCGCGCGCGGCTTCGGCACCCTCGAACTGGCCCGCCTGCGGCTGGCCGGCCAGCCCGCCATCACCCCGCCGCGGTGGGAGGCGCCGGGGGAGCAGCCCTCCACACTCCGCGCCCTGCTCGGCCCGCTCGTCGACGGGCACTACTGGCTCTACCTGCTGCACGGCATGGTGGTGAACTTCCTGCTCGGCCTGGTCAGCACGGTCGTCACCGTGGTCTGGCTCTCGATAGGCCTCGGCGGCGTCAGCTACTGGCTCTGGGGTCGCCTCCTGCCCGAGGGCCGAAACGACGACCTGCGCGCGATCATCCTGGACTGGAGGCTGCCGGGCGCCACACTCCCGATCGACCCGCTTCTGGCCGAGAGCCTCTTCCAGCTCCTCCTCGGAATCCTCTTCCTGCTGACCCTGCCCTACATCACCCACGCGTTCACCCGGCTGCACCAGTTCGCGGCGCGCGGCATGCTGGGCGCCTGGCGGTCCGAGGCCCTGCAGCGTGAGGTCGCCGACCTCAGTGCGTCCCGCGGGGCGGCCGTCTCCGCGGAGGACCAGTCCCTGCGGCGCCTGGAACGGGACATCCACGACGGCCCGCAGCAGCGCCTGGTGCGCCTGCAGATGGACCTCGCCAGCGCCGAACGCAAACTCACGACCGACCCGGATGCCGCGCGCACCCTGATCGCGGAGGCCCGGAAACAGGCGCGCGACACCCTCGACGAGCTGCGGGCGCTGTCCCGCGGGCTGGTGCCGCCGATCCTGCAGGACCGCGGCCTGCTCGCCGGTCTCGAATCCCTCGCCGCCCGCAGTACCATCCCGGTGCGGCTCGAGTTGCAGGTCGACCCGGCCCTGCGGCTGCCCAGCGAGATCGAGCGCAGCGCGTATTTCGTCGCCGCGGAGCTGCTCACGAACGCCGCCAAGCACTCGCTGGCCACGGGCATCCGTCTGCACCTGGCGCTGCGCACCGTTCCCGAGGACGGCAGCACCGACGGTACGGGCGGTACGGGCGGTACGGGCAGCACCGGGACCGCCGTCGCTACCTGGCTTGACCTCTGGGTGATCGACGACGGCATCGGCGGGGCCCGGCTGATCGACACGCACGGCCTGCAGGGGCTCGACGAACGTCTGCGCGGCCTGCGCGGCGTGCTGTCGGTGCGGAGCCCCGAGGGCGGGCCGACCGCGATCGGGGCGCACATCCCGCTGCCCGCAGCCCTGCCCGACCGCGCCGTCACCGTATCCTGAACGGATGACCGACCTCGCCTCACCCTCTCCCGCAGCACCCTCCGCCGCACCGCTGCGGCTCGTGCTGGCCGAGGACTCGGTGCTGCTCCGGGAAGGTCTGATCCGGCTCTTCGACGAGGCCGGGTTCGTGACCGTCGCCTCCTACGGCGACGCGGATTCCCTCCTCGCCGAGGTCGACGGTCTGCGGCCCGACGTCGCCGTGCTCGACGTGCGGATGCCGCCGACCTTCCGGGACGAGGGCGTGCGCGCCGCACTGGAGCTGCGGCGCAGGCTGCCGTCGGTGGGCATCCTGCTGCTCAGCCAGTATGTGGAGGGCACCTACGCGCATGAGCTGCTCGCCGCCGGCAACGGGGGACTGGGCTACCTGCTCAAGGACCGGGTGGCGTCGCTGGACGAACTGCGCGACGCCGTCACCCGGATCAGCGCGGGCGGCACCGTCCTCGACCCGCAGGTCGTGCGGGAACTGCTGGCCCGCCGGACCGACCCGGTCGCGGCTCTCACCCCGCGCGAACGCGACGTGCTCGGGCTGATGGCGGAGGGGCGTACCAACACGAGCATCGCGGCGATGCTCGTGATCGGCGTCGGCGCGGTCGAGAAGAACGTGACGTCCATTTTCCAGAAGCTGGGCCTCGACGACTCGGGCACCGACCACCGCCGGGTGCTGGCCGTGCTCACCTACCTGCGGCACTGATCGCGCTACCTGCGGCACTGATCGAGCGACACTGACCGTTCCCTGAGCATTCCGATGCCCGGACGCGGACCGGACAGGAGCAGAATTGACCAATGAGTGAGATCGCGAATTCCAAACTGGCCATCATCGGAGCCGGGGCCGTCGGGTCGTCCCTGGCCTACGCCTCCCTGATCCGGCAATCCGCGCGGGAAGTCGTGCTCTACGACATCAACGGGCCCAAGGTGGAGGCCGAGGTTCTCGACCTGGCGCACGGCACCCAGTTCACCGGCGCCTCCTGCGTGGCCGGCGGCAGCGACCTCGACGCCATCGCGGGCGCGAACATGGTGGTGATCACGGCCGGGGCGCGGCAGCATCCAGGTCAGTCCCGGCTCGAGATGGCCGGTGTCAACGTCGCAATCCTGCGGGAGCTGATGCCCAAGCTGGTCGAGCGGGCCCCGGACGCCGTCTACATGCTCGTCACCAACCCCTGCGACGTCCTGGCCTACGCCGCCCGCCAATTCAGCGGGCTGCCATCATCGCGCGTTTTCGGTTCGGGCACGGTGCTCGACTCCTCCCGACTGCGCTGGATGCTCGCGCACCGGGTCGGCGTCGCAATTGCCAATGTGCACGCCGTGATCGTCGGAGAGCACGGCGACTCGGAGTTCCCGCTCTGGTCCCAGGCCCGGATCGGCCCGATCTCCCTGGCCGAGTGGGTGCAGGACGACATCTCGCCCAGGGGCCTGGAGCCGTTCTCGGAGGCCGAATTCGACGCGATCACCGAGAGTGTGAAGAGCGCGGCGTACACGGTCATCGCCGGCAAGGGCGCCACGAACTACGCGATCGGGCTCTCGGGCGCCCGGATCGTCGAGGCCGTGTTGCGCGACGAGGGTGCGGTGCTTCCGGTCAGCTCGGTGCTCACGGACTATCGCGGCGTCAGCAATGTGGCGCTGTCGGTGCCGAGCGTGATCAACGCCGAGGGCGTGTCGCGGGTGATCGAGGTTCCGTTCAACGAGAAGGAGCAGGAACTGTTCGAGCACTCGGCGGCGACGCTGCGCACGACGCTGGACGGCCTCGGACTCGACTGAGCGGTGTTGTGGAGGGGATGACGGGAATCGAACCCGCGCCATCAGTTTGGAAAACTGAGGCTCTACCATTGAGCTACATCCCCCGGGCGCAGTCTCCTGCGCACTCCCTCAGCGTAGTACACGGAGACGGTCGCCCGCTGCACGTCCCGGCCCGCGCCATCCGGACCGTGCAGTAGACTTACCGAGGTCAATCCGTGAATTGCGTGTACTTTGCGCGCTAAGCGGATGCCATCACCGGGTTGAGATATTGTCCGGGGCGTAGCTCAGCTTGGTAGAGCGCTCGGTTTGGGGCCGAGAGGTCGCAGGTTCGAATCCTGTCGCCCCGACCAACCCCCCTATACATCGGTCGAACACAGGAGATTGCCACGTGAAG
>DATISQ010000156.1:0-2465 GCA_035581905.1 Cryobacterium sp. | reverse complement strand
CCATGTCCTGGTGGTCTCGGGGGACCGGGACACGATTCAGCTGGTCAACGAGAACGTCACCCTGCTCTCCCCGGCGAGCCATGGCGTCTCCGCGCTCACCCGCTACGACCCGGCCCGGGTGCGCGAGAAGTACGGCATCGAGCCGGCCCAGTACCCGGATGTCGCGGCCCTGGTCGGCGAGACCAGCGACAACCTGATCGGAATCTCCAAGGTGGGCGAGAAGACCGCCGTGAAGTGGCTCGGACTTTACGGCAGCCTCGACGGCATCCTGGAACACGCCGACGAGATCAAGGGTGTCGTCGGAAACAACCTGCGCGAGCAGAAAGAGAACGCGATCCGCAACCGCCGCCTCAACCACCTGGTCACCGACCTCGACCTGCCGGTGCAGCTCACCGACCTCGTGCGCTGCGCCGTCGACGAGCCGGCTCTGCGCGATGTGTTCGGCCGGCTCGAATTCCGCACCCTGCTCGACCGGGTGATCAAACTCGAAGGCGCCGGCGGGACGGAGGGCGCCCCTGTGGTCGTGCCCGAGGAGATCCTCGTCACCGCGCCCCAGGCCCCCGTCGCCCAGGACCTGCTCGACGAGGAACTGGGGGCCTGGATCGCCCGGGCCGCGGCCGCCTCGCCGCAGGGTCTCGGCCTCTGCGTCGAGGTGCACGACGGGCAGGCCATCGGCTTCGGCCTGTCCGGCCCGACCGAGTCGGTCAACCTGCCCTGGCAGCCCGGGCGCGCGGACTACCTCGCGTTCGAGGCCTGGCTGGCCGGCGACTCACCCAAGATCATGCACGACGCCAAACGCCAGATCAAGGCGCTGCGCCGCAGCAACCTGGACTTCTCCGGGCTGGTGTTCGACACCCTGGTCGCGGGCTGGCTGCTGCGCCCCGGAGCGCCCGACAAGACCCTCGCCACCCTCGTCACGCGCTACCTCGGCGAGACCCTGCCGGTGACGGACCCCAACCAGCTGATCCCGGCCGAGAACGAGGCCGGGGGCGTGCCCCTGGAGTCCTGGTACACGTTCCGGGTGGCTGCGGCCATCGACGCCCTGCTCGACGACGGATCGCGCGAGGTGCTCACGGCCATCGAGATGCCCACCCTGCTGGCCCTCTCGGACATGGAACTGGCTGGTGTGGCGGTCTCCCACGAACAGCTGGCCCTGCTGTCCGGCCAGCTGGGCGAACGCGCCGCCGGGCTTGCCGCGGGCGCCTACGCCGAAATCGGCCGCGAGGTGAACCTCGGCTCGCCCAAGCAGCTGCAGGAAGTGCTGTTCGACCAGCTCGGCATGCCCAAGACCCGCGCGAACAAGACCGGGTTCTCCACGGACGCCGGCGCTCTCGCGGACCTGCAGGCCAGCAACCCGCATCCGTTCCTCGACATGCTGCTGCAACACCGCGACGCCACCAAGCTGCGGCAGATCGTGGAGAGCCTGGACAAGGCCATCGACGAGACGGGCCGCATCCACACCACGTACGTGCAGATCGGCACGGCCACCGGCCGGATCTCCTCCACCGACCCGAACCTGCAGAACATCCCGGTGCGCACCGAGGAGGGCCGCCGCATCCGGGCCGCGTTCCACGCGGGCAACGGTGCCGAATGCCTGCTCACGGCCGACTATTCGCAGATCGAGATGCGCATCATGGCGCATCTCTCCGGCGACCCGGGACTGATCGAGGCTTTCAACGCCGGCGAGGACCTGCACCGCTTCGTCGGCGCCAGCGTGTTCGGCGTGGCGCCGGAGGACGTCACGAACGAGATGCGCTCCAAGGTCAAGGCCATGTCCTACGGGCTGGCCTACGGGCTCAGCGCCTTCGGACTGTCCCGTCAGTTGCGCATCGACACGAAGGAGGCCAAACAGCTCATCACCGACTACTTCGCCCGCTTCGGGGCGGTGCGCGACTACCTGCGCAACGTGGTCGAACAGGCGAAAACGGATGGCTACACCGCCACCATCTTCGGCCGCCGCCGCCCGTTCCCCGAGCTGCACAGCTCCAACCGGATGGTCCGCGAGAACGCGGAACGCGCTGCCCTCAACGCGCCGATCCAGGGGTCGGCCGCCGACATCATGAAAATCGCGATGAACGGGATCGCCGAAGATCTGGCCGAGGGCGCGCTCGAGTCACGGATGCTGCTGCAGGTGCACGACGAACTGATCTTCGAGGTCGCACCGGGGGAGTGGGAGGCCCTCCGCCAGGTCGTGACGCACCAGATGGAGTCCGCCGCGGACCTGCTCGTGCCGCTCGACGTGCAGGTCGGCCGCGGGGACAACTGGGACGCCGCCGCCCACTAGGCCAGGCCGACCGCCGGCCTCCCGAACGCGGGGGCCGGCATTCCGTCCGTGATCGAGCCCGTGTTCTAGGCTCGGGGCATGACAACCGACAACCAGCGCACCCCCACGGCGATCGACCGGATCGCCGAGGACTGGGTGGACACCCTCGTCGACATCGACCCGACCGTGGGCACGTACATCG
>DATISQ010000155.1:0-7953 GCA_035581905.1 Cryobacterium sp. | reverse complement strand
ATCGAGCTCGCCCACAGCCTCGGCGTGCGCATGGTGGCCGAGGGCGTCGAGGACGCCGTCGCCTACGACGAGCTGATCCGGTACGGCTGCGACGAGGCCCAGGGCTTCCACCTGTCCCGCCCGCTGCCGGCACCGGCCCTGGATGCCTGGCTCGCCGCCCGCAACGCGCTGGCGGCCACCCGGTAGGTGCGCCACAACATCCGGTAGGTGCGGCCATCCGGCAGCGCCGAATGCACGGCAGTCTCGAAACCGAGAGCGACTCACCTGCCGTCCGGTAGGGTTTACGGGTGGAAGAACCGAAGTCTCGCAAACGACTCGCGGCCGTCTTCGTCGCCGTGGCGGCGCTGCTGTGCGCGGGGGCGGTCCTGGCCGGGGCGTCGACCCGGGCCCCGGATGCCGCGGCCATCGCCGCCGCCGCCGCCGCGAGCACCGGTGCGAGCCTGAACGTGCCGACCCCGGCAACCGTGCCGGCCCGCCCCGTGCCGACCACCGGAGCCGACGCCAGAACCCTGCGCAGCTGCTCGGTCGCGGCGCTGGCCGCCGACCCGCGGCTGGCCGATTTCCAGGCCCAGGTGGTCAACGCCGCCACCGGCGAGGTGCTCTTCGACCGCGGCGGCGACACGTCCTCCCGCACCGCGAGCGTGCTCAAGGTGCTGACCAGCGCCGCCGCCCTGGAGGTGCTCGGACCGGACTACCGGGCCACCACCACCGTCGTCGCCGGCAGCACGCCGGGGTCGGTCGTGCTGGTCGGCGGCGGAGACCTCACCCTGACGCGCCTGCCCACCGGCACGGAATCCGTCTACCCCGGCGCCGCACACCTCGACGAACTCGCCCGCCGGACCCTCGACGCCTGGCAGGCGAACCCGGCGAACCCGCCGAGCACCTCGCTCGTGCTGGACGCCTCGTTCTTCGGTGGACCCGGCTGGGAACCGAGCTGGGACGTCCTGGAGCGCAACGCCGGGTCGATACCCGACGTCACCGCCCTCCAGGTCGACGGCGACCGCGACGACCCGACGCGCCGAACCTCCACCCGCAGCACCGACCCCGTCGGCCGGGCCGGGGCGGCCTTCGCCGCCGCGCTCGGCGGCGGCCTGAACGGCGGGCTGAGCGTCAGCGTCGGCACCGCGCCGGCCGGGGCCGAGCAGCTCGCCGAAGTCGAGTCCCAGCCGGTGTCCGTCTTGATCGGGCAGTCGCTGATCGTGTCCGACAACGCGCTCGCCGAGATGCTCGCGCGGCTCGTCGCGGTGGAGTCGGGCGCCGGCAACACCTTCGGCGCCCTGCAGCAGTCCGTCGTCGCCGCACTCGACTCCTACGGCATCGACACGACCGGCATCGTCATCGCCGACGGCTCGGGCCTGAGTGACAACAACGCCGTGCCGCCCTCCTACCTCACCAGACTGTTCGTCAAGATCAACGACCGCGACGGCGATCTCGGCGTGATCTTCGACGGGCTGCCGATCGCCGGCGGACCCACCGGGTCGCTGTCCTACAGCGACCGGTTCACCGGGGACAACGCCATCGCCGCCGGCGCCGTCTTCGCCAAGACCGGCTGGATCGACACCGGCTACACGCTCTCCGGCATCATCCGGGCGGCCGACGGCACGCCGCTCACCTTCGCCGTTTACGCACTCGGGGATGTGAGCGATAATGCGAAGCAGGCGCTCGACACCATCACCGCCGGGTTTTTCCGTTGCGGTGACGACCTGTCGAACTCCTGACAACATTTCGGCGACAGAAGGAGCAATCCGTGACCAGGGCCCTGTTCATCATCGACGTTCAGAACGACTTCACCGAGGGCGGGGCCCTCGCCGTCGAGGGTGGGTCTGCGGTGGCCGCGGGGGTGAGCGCACTGCTGATGGAACATCCGGATGCCTATGACGTGATCTTCGCGTCACGCGACTGGCACGACCCCGAGAGCGAGAACGACGGCCACTTCACGCCCGCGGGCGAGCCCGGCGCCGCCGGTTCCTGGCCCGTGCACGGCGTGGCGGGCACCCCCGGCGCCGAGTACCACCCGTCGCTGCTGCTGCCGGACACGACCATCCACATCCGCAAGGGCCAGGGTGCCGCCGGCTACTCCATCTTCGACGGCGTCTCGGAGGGCGGCGAGAAGACGGGCGAGCTGCTCATCGCCAACGGCGTCACCGATATCGACATCGTCGGCCTGGCCACCGACCACTGTGTGCGCGCCTCAGGCCTGGACGCGCTCGAGCATGGCCAGCGCGTGCGGGTGCTGACCGACCTGGTCGCCGGCGTCGATCCGGACGCGAGCGACGCCGCCCTGGCCTCCCTGGCCTACGCCGGAGCGGTCCTCGTCACCTCCGTGGTCGACTGAGCGTGGGTGCGACCGGCTCAACCGCAGGCCCGACCGACGTGACAGGCACCGACCCCGCAGGCTCCGGCGGCTCCGGCGGCTCCGGCGGCGAGGCGCTGTTCGCGCGGCGCCTCGACGGCGTGCGGATCGCCTACGACGTCGCGCCCGGGGAACGCCCGATCCTGCTCGTGCACGGATTCGCGTCGACGGCGCAGGTCACCTGGATCGGCACCGGCTGGGTGCGCGCCCTGCAGGATGCCGGGCGCGGCGTGATCACCGTGGACCTCCGCGGTCACGGCCGCAGCGACAAACCGCACCGCAGCATCGACTATCTGCCCCGCCAACTCGCCGCCGACCTCGTGGTCGTGCTCGACGCCCTCGGGCTGGAGCAGGTCGACGTCGTCGCCTATTCGATGGGGTCGCGGGTGGCGGCGGCGTTCGCGCGGCTGGCTCCGGAGCGGGTGCGCCGTCTGGTGCTCGGCGGCGCCGGGCCGGACGAACTGTTCGAGACGTGGCATCCGGATGCCGTGCGCCGGTTCGTGACCGACGGCACCATCTCCGCAGACCCGTCGATCGCGGCGGTACTGGGCGCCGCGATCACCGCCGGCGCCGACCGTGAGGCCCTCGTGGCCTGCGTCGGCGGGGTGGCCGGCTCCTCGCTGGACGTGCCCGCCGAGATCCCCGTGCTCTACGTCGCGGGCGGCGCCGACTCCATCCCGGCCGGGGTCGCCGACCTCGCCCGCGCGCGCGGCTCCGAGTACCTCGAACTGGCGGGCCGGGACCACGTGAACACGCTCACCTCGCGCGAGTTCAAGCGGGCCGCACTGCACTTCCTGGCCTGAGCCCCGCCCCGACGAATTCGTTCGCCGGCGGCTGGCGGCGTGTGGCCTGACCACTCCCGTAGGCTGAAGAGGTGCTGGCCTCACCGCCGAGGCGGCCGAATGCCGACCGGGGGACCGTCATGACAACCGACATCCAGCATGCGACGGGCTCGGTCCCGACGGGCTCTGTCACCGCGGGCTCGACCGGCTCGGGCTCCGGCATCCGGGAGCGGAAGTTCTGGCTGGCACCGGCCGCCGCGATCTTCGCCGTCGCCTGGGGCGGCAACGAATTCACCCCGCTGCTGGTGATGTACCGGCAGGCCGACGGGTTCTCCAACCAGCTCGCGAACCTGCTGCTCGGCGCCTACGTGCTCGGCATCATCCCGGCGCTGCTGATCGCCGGACCGCTGTCGGACCGGTACGGCCGTCGGCCGCTGATGCTTCCCGCACCCTGGATCGCGATCGCGGGGAGCGTACTGCTGGCGCTGTCCGCGGGCAGCGTGCCGATGCTGCTTATCGGTCGCATCCTCTCCGGCGTCGCCCTCGGCCTGGCCATGGCCGTCGGCACCAGCTGGGTGAAGGAACTGTCCGCGAAACCGTTCGACCTCCGGGCCGACCGGGCCTCCGGGGCGCGGCGGGCGACCATCGCGCTGTCCCTCGGGTTCGCCCTCGGGGCGGCGAGCTCCGGCGCGCTGGCCCAGTGGGCGCCCTTCCCCGGTGTGCTGCCCTACGCGGCGCACACGGTCATCGCCGTGGTGTTCGGCCTGCTGCTGCTGCGCGCCCCGGAGTCCCAGGGCCTGGGCATCGCGGCCGGCGCCCTGCCGGCCGCCCACCCGGCCACCTCGCCGTACCCGCGGTTCCTGCTCCTGATCGTGCCGGTGGCGCCGTGGGTCTTCGGCACGGCCACCACCGCCTACGCGATCCTGCCCGCGCTCGCCGCGACCGAGATCCCGTCCGCGCCGGTGGCCTTCGCTGCCCTGCTCTGCGTGGTGGCACTCGTCGCGGGGGCGTCGCTGCAACTCTTCAGCCACCGCATCACCGCCGGACACAATGCCCGAGGCATCATGTTCGCCCTGATGCTGACCGTCGGGTCGCTGCTGCTCGCATCCGTCGCCGTGAACCCGCCCGTGCTCTGGCTGATCCTGCCGGCGGCGGCCCTGCTCGGCGCCGCCTACGGCCTGCTGATGGTGTCCGGGCTGCAGGAGGTGCAGCGGATCGCGCCGCCCGACCACCTCGCCCGGCTGACCGCGATCTACTACGGCATCACCTACCTGGGCTTCTTCGTGCCGCTGGCGCTGTCCCTGCTCGAGCCGTGGCTCGGCTACCCGGCGATGTTCGCCGGCGGGGCCGCGGTCTCGGCCGTGTCCCTGGTCGGGGTGATGCTGGTCTTCCGCCGGGACCTCTCCCTGCATCGCGCCGCGGCGAAGTAATTCAGAAAGATTTCCATGCACGTGCATCCGTTTAGGGACGTTTGGGAGAAGTAAGTGTAAGAGAGGCAGTAAGTCCCTCTTCAGAGACCCACTCACAGACCCATTAAGCAGGAGGAAACGATGCACAAGTCCCTCAAGATCGGAATGACGGCCAGCGCACTCGGCGCCCTTGTCGCCCTCGGCGGCATCGCCCCGGCGCAGGCGGACGGACACGTCGCGCAGCTGTCCGTTCTCCACGGAGTCCCCGGCCTCACCGTCGACGTCTACGTGAACGGCGAGCTGACCCTGGACGACTTCACGCCCGGCGACCTCGCCGGTCCGCTCGAGCTCCCGGCCGGCACCTACACGGTGGCCATCACGGCGTCTGACGCAGCGGATGCCAGCGCGCCCGCCATCGGACCGGTCGACCTTCCGCTCGAAGCCGGCAAGAACTACACCGCCGCCGCCCACCTCGACGCGGACGGCAAGCCCACGGCGACGCTGTTCACCAACGACATCTCGCAGGTCGCCGCCGGGGAGGGCCGTCTGACGGTCCGCCACGTGGCAGCAGCCCCCGCGGTCGATGTTCTCGCCAACGGAGCCGCCGCGATCACCGCCCTGGAGAACCCGAACGAGTCCGTTCTCACGTTGCCGGCCGGCACCATCTCGGCCGCCGTCGCCGCAACCGGAACGACTGACCCGGTGATCGGCCCGGCAGACGTGAACGTCGCTGAGGGCACGAACACGATCGTCTACGCGTGGGGCAGCCTGACCGACACGAACCTGGCCCTGGCCGTTCAGACCATCGACGGGCTCAACTCCAGCCCGGACGGCATCCCCGCCGGTGAGGCCGGCCTCGTCGCCACCAACCAGGCGAACGGCTCCACGGGCCTCCTGATCGGTGGCTTCGCCGTCCTGATGGGTCTGGTCGCCGCAGCCGTCGTCGGTCTGCGTCGCGCAGCCGCGGCTCAGCGCTAGTAAGAGGAACGCAGAATGAGAGCCACAGCGGGCACTGTCACAGCGCTCGCTGTGGCTCTCGCTTTGCTTACGGGCTGCAGCACCGCCCCGAGTACAGCCTCTTCCACGGTCTACGTCCCCCCGACGGATTCCGCCCCGGCACCGGCCCCGACGACGGCGGTCCCGCCGCCCGTCGCCAAGGTCGACGTGCCGACCGTCAGTTCCGCGCTCGACCAGAACCAGGTGCCGCCGACTCTGGCGCCCCAGCTGATCCGGGTCGACTCCCTCGGCATCGACATGGCCATCGAACCCGTCGGCCTGGACGCCGACGGGGCGATGGGGCTTCCGAAAAATCCGACCCTCGCCGCCTGGTACCGTTTTGGGCCGTCACCGGCCAGCGCCGCCGGGGCGACCGTCATTGCCGCCCACGTCGACTCCCTGGTCTACGACATCGGGCCGTTCGCGCAGCTCGCCTCGGCCAGTGCGGGCACCGAGATCGTGGTGACCACCGAGGACGGTCAGGACCGTCGCTATGCGGTGGAATCCGTTCAAACCGTGACCAAGCAGGATGTGCCCTGGGATTCCATCTTCGACAGGTCCGGCCCCGGCCGGCTCACCCTTGTGACCTGCGGCGGTGAATTCGACTACGACGCCCGCACCTACCTGTCCAACGTGATCGTCTCGGCGAACCCGATCTCATGACCCAGGCACCATGACTCGGGGGCACCATGACTCGGGGGATGACTATGCTGGGCAGCACGGTGGTCGAGGCACGCTCTCCGGCGGAGCCTGATATGCACGGCCTCCCGATGCGCTCACCAACCGGGGGACACCGATACGACGTGACGGCACTCACCGACGAAGACGACCACGCCCACCTCGTTCTCGCGTTCCGGGCGGGAGACGAACGCGCGCTGGCCGAGGCCTACGCCCGCTGGTCATCCCTCGTCTACACGATCGCCGTTCGCTCGCTCGGCGATGCGGGTGAAGCCGAGGACGTCACCCAGAAGGTCTTCATCGCCGCCTGGCGTGGACGGAACGGTTTCGATGCGTCGCGGTCGCCGTTGCCGGCCTGGCTCGTCGGGATCACCCGGCACACCGTCGCGGACGCCCATGAGGCCCGCGCGCGGCGGCGGCGCGTCGAAGAGGCCGTGGTCATGGACACCGAGCTCAGCCAGGCCGACGAATCCGCCAACATCGCGGATCGCGTGCTGATGAACGACGAACTCCGTCGGCTCGGACCTGTTCCGCAGCAGGTGATGCAGCTGGCCTTCTACGACGATCTCACGCACACCGAAATCGCCGATAGCCTCGGATTGCCGCTTGGCACCGTAAAGAGCCATATCCGCCGAAGTCTTTCGAGACTGCGCACCAGATTGGAGGCGAACGATGACACACATTGACCGGGACAACCTCGCGCTCATTGCCATGGCAGAGTTCGACCTCACCGAACCCGAACGTCAGCACCTGTCGGAATGCCCCGAGTGCTCCCTGGAACTCATCGCCCTGCAGCACACCGCCGCCGTCGGCCGGTCCGCGCGCAGCGTGCACCTCGTGGAGCCCGGCGACCGGGTCTGGGCCGGCATCCACTCCGCCCTCGCCCTGTCCGACCCGGTTGCCGCCACCCCGCGCCTGAGTGACTACACGGCAGACGACCAGGCGGCAGCGGGCCAATCGGCTCAAACGGCTGCGGTGCCGGCTACGGTGCCGGCTACGGCTGCTGCTGCGGCGGCGGTCGAGCATGTCGAGACCTCCGCCCCGCCGGTCGAGTCCGCCGAGCTGTCCGAGCCGAACCCTGCCGCGACCCCTGTCGCTTCCGCTGCCGCCCCCGTCACCGACATCGGCTCTCGAATGCGTCCCCGCCGGCGTCGTAGCAACTGGATGCCGGTGGCCGTCGCCGCAGGCATCGCCGGGCTGCTCGGCGGCCTCGGCGGCGGCATCTGGTGGCAGTCCGCGCAGCAGCAGGCCCCCGAGCCGCAACTGCTCGCCCAGGCCCAGCTCGATCCGTTCCCCGGCTGGGATGCCGGCGGCAGCGCCTACGTCGCCAGGACGGCCGACGGCCACCGGGAGGTCGTGCTCGACGTCACCGGGGTGAGCGCCGACTCCGATCTGCGCGAGGTCTGGCTGATCAAGGCCGACGCGTCCGGGCTGATCAGCATCGGACTGCTCAACGGTGAGTCCGGGCGCTTCGCCATCCCCGACGGTGTCGACCTGTCCCAGTACCCGCTCGTCGACGTCTCCGCGGAACCCGCCGACGGCGACCCGCAGCACTCCGGCGACTCGATCCTGCGCGGGGAACTCCGCACGGTCTGACTCCGCGCGGTCTGGCCCCGCGCGGCCCGCGTCAGTGTGCCCGTTCCGGTCGAGAGTGCCCGTTCCGCGGGGCACTCTCGACCGGAACGGGCACTCTCACGAGAGGATCAGAGCGTGTTGCCGAGTTTGAAGCCGTGCT
>DATISQ010000154.1:0-3168 GCA_035581905.1 Cryobacterium sp. | reverse complement strand
TGTAAATGACTTCGAATGTCGAGTCAAGAGGTTTGCTCAACTTACGAAGATAATTATCTCGCCGGTCGGCGTCGTGTCGGGCGTCGTGACGTTAACTCGGAGATTTTCGGGACACGCCGGATGGGCTGGCGCCGGGAACGGCGTGTTGCGTAAAAGTCCGCCGTTAGCGTGGGGCACGGATGCCGGTGGGCGGGTTTGCAGGTCGGCTCGCCGGGTTTCGACAGGCTCAACCACGGGGGCTGCTCGACCACCGGGGCTGCTCAACCACCGCCGGGCGGCTCAGCCGGAAGGGGCGAGCACCCGGCGGCCGCGCACGAAGACGCCGGCGATCGCGGGCTGGCGCAGGGCCAGGAGCAGAGCGAAGAGGATCTGGTCGGTGGCCATCTCCTCGTCGTCGGCCCGGATGCCGCGCGCGAGCACCGTCGCGAGGGGCTCCCAGCGGTCCGGCTCGATCAGCAGGAAGTCGGCATCCTTGCCCACGTCGAAGTTGCCGAACCGGGCCTCCCTATCGAGCGCGCGCGCCCCGGCCAGGGTGCCGGTGAACAGCAGGGCGGCCGGGTCCAGCGACAGGCCCGCATCTCCGGGCTCGGAGAGGTGCACCTTGAAACAGTCATTGAGCACCCGGGAGATGAGCCACTCGTCGCCCGCGCCGACATCCGAGCCGATCGCCACGTTCACGCCGAACGATGTGGTGCGCAGCCACGGCATGGTGCCCGATCCCAGGAACTGCTGCGATGTGGGGCAGTGCGCCACACTCGTTCCCGTCTCGGCCAGACGGGCCAGCTCCCGGTCTTCGCAGTGGACGGCGTGGGCCAGGATGCTGCGCCGCCCCAGCAAGCTCGACCCGCCGCGCGCCGACCCCGGCAGGAACCGGCCGTCGTAGGTGTCGAGGTAGGTGTCGACCTGGTAGACCGATTTCACGGCGTCGATCTCGCCGGTGCCGGGCCGGTTGTTCTCGTTCAGGTGGCTGTGGAAGTAGACCCCCCGGCCGCGCACATCGTCGTAGAGCTCGCCGAGCCCCGCCAGGGTCGCGGGGGTGACCGACAGACTGAACCGCGGCACCACCGCCACCTGCAGCAGCGCGGTGCCGGGGTCGCCGGTGTCGACCGCGTGCCAGCGGGCGATCTCATCCGCCACCAGTTCGAGGGCCCTGGTTTCGCTCGTGAGCAACGCCTGCGAGGGCTCCGAACCGACGGTCTGGATGCCGCGCCCGCTGACCAGGCGCAACCCGGCCCGCTGCGTCTCCTCGAACAGGGCGTCCTGCGCGGGCGGGAATGCGGAGCCGAAGACCAGGGCGCTGGTCGTGCCCGCGGCCACGCGGCGGCGGGTGAAGTCCCGGGCGATCTGCTCGCCGAACGCGGGGTCGCCGAGGCGCGCCTCGGCCGGGAAAACGCAGTTGTCCAGCCATTCGAGCAACTGGCCGCCGCCGTAGGCGTCCGTGGAATAGGTTTGCGGGAAGTGCAGGTGCGTGTCGACGAAGCCGGGCAGGATGAAGCCGCCGCGGTTGTCGGTGACCGTCAGCCCGGCGTAGGCCGCGGGCAGATCGACGAACGGGCCGACCCACCCGATCCGGCCCGCGTCGGTGGTCACGAGGGCGCCGTCGGGCAGCGATACGAGGTGCCGACGCGCGGTGGCGACGGTGGGGGAGCCGGCAATGTGAAAGATGTGGCCGCGGTAGACCCGGCTGGACGGTGTCACGTGAGGGCCGTTCTGTTGGTCGTTCTCTGCCACTGGACGTGCTCAGTGTATTGCGGGTCTCGACAGCCTCGAACACCGGGTGGGGGCGCCGGCGCCGGCAGCCGAACGGCCACCGGTGCGCATCGCGGAGCGCGGGTGTACCGTCCCCTCCACGAGGAGGGAGTATCGAATGACCACGAATCCATCTTCGGGGGAACCCGGAACGCCCTCGCACCCGGCCGGTCGGGTGCCCGCAGGAACCGAACCCGGGCTGCCCGTGACGCGCGCCGGAATGGTGTGGGCCGCCTCCGCCGTCGCGCTCGTCCTGCTGGTGCTGCTCATCATCTTCATCCTGCAGAACCAGGATGAGGTCAGCGTCGACTACTTCGGGCTGACGTTCACCCTTCCGCTGGGCATGGCGCTGCTGATCGCCGCCGTGGCCGGGGGAGCCCTCGTCGCGATCGCGGGTGGGGCGCGCATCCTGCAACTCCGCCGTCAGAGAAGCCGGTCACGGTCGGCAAGCGAACAGTCAAGCAAACGCTTGCAGTAAACGCTTGCATAAGCGGTGCGTGACGGAGTAGCGTCACACCTGTTGTTGGAAGCGCCGTCTGGCGCGCGACAGGGGGAGTCAATGTTGACGAAACGCACCGCACCACGCCGCCCGGCCGTACGCCGCATTGTGGCCACGATCGGCGCCGCCGCAATCGTCCTCTCCGGCCTCGCCTTCACCGGGGTGGCCGCGAGCGCCGCCACCCCGACGGTCGCCCTGGTCGGCAGCCTGCAAAGCGAACTCGGCTGCGCCGAGGACTGGCAGCCGGCCTGCTCGTCCACCGAACTGGCCCCCACCGGCGTCGACGGGGTCTGGTCGGCCGAGTTCACGGTGCCGGCCGGCAGCTACGACTACAAGGTCGCCCTCAACGACACCTGGGACGTGACCTACGGCCTCGACGGCGGCGCCGACAATATTCCGCTGACCATCGCCGGCGACAGTCGGTTGAGCTTCACCTTCGACCTCGGCCTGAAGCGCGTCGGCCTCGAGGTGCTCTCCCTCGCCGGTGCCTATTCCGCGGAGGACGAGGTCGTGGCGGCCGCCCCCATCCGCCAGCCCGGCAGCGACGAGCAGTTCTACTTCGTGATGACCGACCGGTTCGAGGACGCCGACCCGGCCAACAACACCGCAGGCCTCGGCGACGACCCGCAGGTGTCCGGCTACGACCCCACTGACCAGGGATTCTTCAACGGCGGCGACCTCGCCGGACTCCACTCGCAGCTCGACTACATCGAGGGGCTGGGCACGAGCGCCCTCTGGCTGACGCCGTCGTTCATGAACCGGCCCGTTCAGGGTGAGGGCGAGCACGCGTCCGCGGGCTACCACGGCTACTGGATCACGGACTTCACCCAGATCGACCCGCACCTCGGCACCAACGCCGAGCTCAAGGCGCTCATCGACGACGCGCACGCCCGGGGCATCAAGGTGTACTTCGACATCAT
>DATISQ010000153.1:0-3991 GCA_035581905.1 Cryobacterium sp. | reverse complement strand
GCGCTGTGTCTCGCCGTCGAGCAGCTCGCCCGGGTCGACCAGTCCATCGCCGTCACCCTCGAGGCCGGCGTGGGGCTGGGCATCATGCCCGTCTACCGGCGCGGCACCGAGGCGCAGAAGCAGGAATGGGTGCCGCAGCTGACCAGCGGGCGCGCGCTCGCCGCGTTCGGGCTGACCGAGGCGGACGCGGGCTCCGACGCCGCCGGCACGACGACCACGGCGGAGCTCTCCGCGGGCGAGTGGATCATCAACGGCACCAAGCAGTTCATCACCAACTCCGGCTCCGAGATCACCCGGCTGGTCACGGTGACCGCCGTCACGGGCGAGGCCCTGCGCCCCGACGGCTCGGTGAAGAAGGAGCTCACGGCCATCCTGGTGCCCACCCCGACCCCGGGGTTCACGGCGCTGCCGGCCTACGACAAGGTGGGCTGGCACACCTCCGACACGCATCCGCTGGTCTTCGACAATGTGCGCGTGCCGGAGGCCAACCTGCTCGGCGACCGCGGCCGCGGCTTCGCCAACTTCGTGCAGACCCTCGACGAGGGGCGCATCGCCTTCGCCGCGCTCTGCACGGGTGCCGCGCAGGGCTGCCTCGAGGAGGCCATCCGTTACGCCAACACCCGCAACGTGTTCGGCCGGTCGATCGGCTCCAACCAGCACATCGCCTTCAAGATCGCACGGATGTAGGCGCGCGTGCACACGGCCCGCCTCGCCTACTACGACGCGGCCCAGAAAATGGTGCACGGGCACCCCTTCAAAATGGAGGCATCGATTGCCAAAATGGTGGGGAGCGAAGCCGCCATGGACAACGCCCGCGACGCGACGCAGATCTTCGGCGGCTACGGGTTCCTGAACGAGAACCCGGTGGCGAGGCACTACCGCGACTCGAAGGTGCTCGAGCTCGGCGAAGGCACCACCGAGGTACAGCTGATGGTCATCTCCCGGGCGCTCGGGTTCACCGGTTAGGCAGGAGGAGCATGGACGACCAACGACGCACGATCGAGCAGCGCGGGCTGTACTACGAGGAGTTCGACCTCGGAGCCCGCTACCGGCACAGCCCCGGCCGAACGGTCACCGAGGCCGACAACGTGCTCTTCAGCACGCTGACCATGAACTCGCAGGCCCTGCACCTCGACGCGGCCTGGGCGGCCACGCAGCCGTTCGGGCAGCGCCTGGTCAACTCGATGTTCACGCTGGCGACGCTGGTGGGCAGTTCGGTGGCGCAGCTGACCCAGGGCACGATCGTGGCGAACCTCGGCTTCGGGGAGGTGACGTTCCCGCATCCGCTCTTCCACGGCGACACCCTCTACTCCGACACGATCGTCACCGCCCGCCGGCTGTCGGCGTCCCGGCCCGGCCAGGGTCTGGTCACGCTTGTGCACACCGGTCGGAACCAGCACGAAGCGGTGGTGGCCACGGCCGAGCGCACGGTGCTGGTCTGGTGCCGGGAGGCCGTCCGATGAGCTTCGACCTCGGACCGGCGCTGCTGTTCTGCCCGGCCGACCGCTCCGACCGGTACCGGAAGGCCGCGGAGCGGGCGGATGCCGTGATCCTCGACCTGGAAGACGCGCTGCTGCCGGGCAACCGGGCGAGGGCCCGCGGCCTGCTGGTCAGCCATCCGCTCGACCCCGAGCGCACGATCGTGCGTGTCAACCCGGCCGGCACGCCCGACTTCGACCTCGACCTCGCCGCCCTCGACGACACCCTGTACCGCTATGTGATGCTGCCGAAGGCCGTGAACGCCGACCACCTCGCCGCGCTCGCCCGGTTCGAGGTGATCGCACTCTGCGAGACCGCCGCGGGGGTGCTCGCCGCCCCGTCGATCGCGGCCGAGCCCAATGTGGTGGCGCTGATGTGGGGCGCCGACGACCTGGTGGCCTCGCTCGGCGGCAGCTCGAGCCGGTTCCCCGACGGCAGCTACCGCGCCATCGCCCGCTACGCCCGGTCCGCGGTGCTGGTGGCGGCCGGAGCCAACGACAAGGCGGCCGTGGACGGCGTGTTCCTGGCCATCCCCGACCTCGCGGGTCTGGAGGCGGAGGTGGTGGATGCCGTCGCGAGCGGGTTCCGCGCCACCGCCTGCATCCACCCGAGCCAGGTCCCCGTCATCCGGGCCGCCTACCGGCCGGAGCCCGCCGAGGTCGCGGCGGCGTGGCAGATCCTGGAGGCGGCCGCCGGCGAGGAGGGCGTGTTCGCCTATCAGGGACGCATGATCGACGCGCCCCTGCTCCGCCACGCGGAGGCCGTGCTGCGGCGGGCGGGGACCGCCGCACCGGAACCTGAGGCGCCGTCCCGCCCGGCACCGACCGATTCGGTGGACTACTAGAGTCGGCGGACTACTAGAGTCGGTGTCCTACTGGATTCGGTGGCCCGTTAGGCGGCGTTGGCCGCGAGGGTCTTCTCGATCGCCAGCACGATCTCGTCCGACTCCGGCTCGACCGTCGACGCGAAACGGTCCACGATCTCGCCCTCGGGGCTGACCAGGAACTTCTCGAAGTTCCACTTGATCAGGCCCGGCAGCAGGCCCGACTTGAAGCGGGTCAGCTGGGCGTACAGCGGGTGCTGGTGCTTGCCGCGAACGTCGACCTTCACGCTCAGTGGGAAGGTGACGCCGTAGTTCATCTGGCAGAACGACTCGATGTCGGCCTCGGCACCCGGCTCCTGCCCCATGAACTGGTTGCAGGGGAGGCCGAGCACGACGAGTCCCTCGTCCTGATACTTCTGGTAGAGCGCCTCGAGGCCGGCGTACTGCGGGGTGAACCCGCATTTGGAGGCCACGTTCACGACCAGGACTGCCTTGCCGGCGAACTGGCCGAAGGTCGTTTCCGTGCCGTCGATGAGGGTGAGCGGGGTGGAGTGGAGCGCAGAGGCTGACATGGGTCCGACGCTACCGGTGCTGCCTTCGAGAAGGCTGGACAGGGGAGCGGCGGAGGGGCTGACCGGGCTGCGGTAGAATGGGGAGTCATGAGCATCATCCGTGCCGTCTCGACCGCCGTGTCGATGACTCCACGGACCTGCCGCCCCCGCCTTCGGACTCAGCCTCGACTCCGACCCGGTCGGACACCAGCGTCCGCCCCGGGTGAGGCCGCCCGAATCCAGACTTTGCACGATCTGTTCACCAGAACATCCGTTCACCAGGACCCGACAACGGTCCATTACGCGAGACACGCCCGCCACGCGCGCGGTTTCACACTGAGAAATGAGTTTTCTTGACCAAGCACCCGCTCGACCTGTCCACGCCGCCGCAACTGCCCAAGCGCGGCCTCCGCGTCACCCCGCTCGGTGGTCTCGGCGAGATCGGCCGCAACATGACGGTCTTCGAACACAAGGGCAAGCTCCTGATCGTGGACTGCGGCGTTCTCTTCCCCGAGGAGACCCAGCCCGGCATCAACGTGATCCTGCCCGACTTCTCGTCCATTCGAGACCGCCTCCAGGACATCGAGGCGATCGTGCTCACCCACGGCCACGAGGACCACATCGGCGGGGTGCCGTACCTGCTGCGCGAGCGCAAGGACATTCCCATCATCGGGACTGAACTGACCCTGGCCTTCATCAGCGCCAAGCTCGAAGAGCACCGCATCACGCCGCGCCTGATCGAGATCGAGGAAGGCCAGCGCCGCAAGGCCGGCCCGTTCGACCTGGAGTTCCTCGCCGTGAACCACTCCATCCCCGACGGGGTTGCCGTGGCGATCCGCACCGAGGCCGGCCTCGTGCTCGTCACCGGCGACTTCAAGATGGATCAGTTCCCCCTCGACAAGCGCCTCACCGACCTCCCCGGCTTCGCCCGGCTCGGTGAAGAGGGCGTCGACCTGTTCCTGACCGACTCGACCAACGCCGAGGTTCCCGGGTTCACGGTGACCGAGGAAGACATCCGCCCGGCCATCGACGCCGTCTTCCGCACCGCGCCGCGCCGCATCATCGTCTCCAGCTTCGCCAGCCACGTGCACCGCATTCAGCAGGTCATCGACGCTGCCGCCCGCCACAACCGCAAGGT
>DATISQ010000152.1:0-1660 GCA_035581905.1 Cryobacterium sp. | reverse complement strand
CGGCCTTGCAGGGCGGCGCCCTCGCCGTCGAGGGGGCCGCCCGCCAGGCCGCCCGGGTCTACGTGCAGGCGCCCGACGAGGCCACGGCCGCCGCCCGGGCCGACCGGGCCGTGCAATTCGGTCTCACGGACTACGGCATCGACCCCGCGGACGCCCAGGTGAGCGTGGCCTGCGAGGCCGGTGTGAACGGATGCCTGACGCGGCAGGGCACGGTCACGGTCACCGTACGCATCCGGGTGCCCCTGCCACTCCTGCCGGACCTGCTCTCGCTGCGCGACTCGGCCAGCGTTCCCCTCGAGGCCCAGGCCACCCAGACGGTGTCCCGGTTCTGGCGGGCCGGATGAGGGGCGGCGACGCCCCATCCCGGTCGGTCGCGCCGCGGCGCCGGCTGCCGGTCCGGCCCGGCGACGAGGACGGTTCGACGCTGATCCTGACGATCTTCTACGGCTTCCTGGCCCTGCTGCTGATCCTCGTCGTCGTGGCAGCGACCTCGCTCTACCTGGAGCGGAAACGCCTGCTGACCCTCGCGGACGGAGCGGCGCTCGCCGGCGCCGAAGCGTTCGACCTGGGCGCGATGGCCGTCACCGCCGACGGCTCGGGCGCGGGGCTGCGACCCAGCCTGTCGTCTGCGGGCGTGCGGGCGGCAGCGGAGGAGTATCTCGCCGCCGCCCCGCACGGACGGATGGAGGGTCTGAGGGTGAGCGGGGCGGCATCCGTTGACGGGCAGAGTGCCACGGTCTCGTTGAGCGCCTACTGGCGGCCGCCGGTGCTGGCGGTGCTGCTGCCGGCGGGGGTGCCGCTGGAGGTCACGGCGGTGGCACGGTCGGTGTTCCGCTAGCGTTGGCTTCACGCGCCTGCCCCGGCGCAGGGGGAGGAGCACAGTGACGGCCAAACGTGACCGCCTGACCGGTGCCGGCGCCCAGCTCGTGACCGAGGTCAGTATCAACTTCGGCTCGTCGCTGGCCGGCCTGGCCATCCCGCTCGTCGGCTCGCCCGTCGTCGTCGCGGTGCGGCAGCTGGTGATGGCCGCCACGGTGCTGCCGTTCTACCGGCCGAAACTGGCCGGACTCACCTGGAAGCGCCTGTGGCCGGCCCTCCTGTTGGGCGTCGTGCTCGCGGTGATGAACCTCACCTTCTACGAGGCCGTCGACCTGCTCGGGCTCGGCATCGCGGCCACGATCGAGTTCCTCGGGCCGTTCGCGCTGGCGCTGGCCTCCTCGCGGCGCCTGCTCGACTTCGTCTACGCCACCGCGGCGGCGGGCGGGGTGTTCCTGCTGACCTGGTCCGATGGGTCGCTGAACCTGCTCGGCATCCTCTTCGCCCTGACCGCGGCGGCCTCGTGGGCGGCGTACATCCTACTGACCCGCAAGGTGGCCGTCTCTTTCCCGGGGCTGGAGGGCATCTCCGTGGCCAGTGTCGTGAGCCTGACGCTGCTGGTGCCGTTCGCCCTGCTCACGGTCGACTGGTCGAGCCTCAACTGGGGAGTGATCGGGCTGCTGCTCGCGATCGGAGTGCTCTCGTCGGCGTTCCCGTACACGCTGGACACCTACATTCTGCGCCGTATCACCCCGCGCCTCTACGCGATCATCACCAGCTTCGGCCCGGTGATCGCGGCATTGTTCGGCGCGCTGGTGCTCGGGGAGACGTTCCTGCTGCAGCA
>DATISQ010000151.1:0-8137 GCA_035581905.1 Cryobacterium sp. | reverse complement strand
GGAGACGCGGGTCAGGCGGGTGATCAGGTCGACGCCGCTGCTGGCACCGTTCTTATACGCGAGGGACTCATGGCCCAGGATGCGCCGGGACCGCCCCGCAATGTCGGCGGCGGATGCGACCCTGGCGGCATCGACCCGGCGACCGAGGTCTTCGACCGTGCCCAGCACGCTCATGGCGTCGGCCTCACTCAGGAGGGAGAAAGCGACCGAGTCGAGCACGGTCGCCGCCAGGTCCCGCGCCTGCTGCAGCTGCTGCACGAGGGACGGCGCGGACGCCAGGGAAGACGCGGAAGCCAGGGACGACGCGGAAGCCAGGGAAGACGCGGAAGCCAGGGACGACGCGGAAGCCAGGGACGACGGGGAAGACGGGGAATACGGGGAAGACGCGGAAGCCGGCGCCTCGGAAAGAACCGCCTGCGGTGAGGCGGTGGGGCGGTGCGGAGTGGGGGCTCCTGCCATGCCTCAAATTGTAAATGACTTCGAATGTCAAGTCAAGAGATTTGCTCAACTTACGAAAGTAATTATCTCGATGGTAGGCGTCGTGACGTTAAGTCGGAGATTTTCGGGACACGCCGGGTGGGCTGGCTCCGGGGACGGCGTGTTGCGAAAAAGTCCGAAGTTAGCGTGGGGCACGGATGCCGGTGGGCGGGTTCAGCGGATGGCTCGCCCGGCACAGTGACTAGAAGTTCGGCAGGAACTCCTGCCAGACCGCTCGCCTCTCGCCGCGAGGATCCGATTCGATGCGATCGACCTCGTCGATGATCAGGGTCAGCCGGTCGGACTCCGAGTAGGTCGGCCAGGTGTCGTCCGGGCGGCCGGTGCAGGCGAAGCGAAGCCAGTGCAGACGCATCCGTTCGCCCGCGTTGATGAAGAGTTCCCGCCCGCCGAGCAGGCTCATGGTCCGGGCCTTGGGGCCGTCGACGTGGTCGAACAGGGCGAACAGTTCGATGCCGTGGGTGGCGCCCATGCCCAGCAGGTGCATGAGCCGGGGGGCCAGGTCGAACCGGTACGCATAGACCGGCGCGACTCGGGAGTGGAAGTCGCCGATCTGCAGGCTCGGATACCAGAACACGAAATCCCCGCCGAAGTCCGCCGACGACCGTTTCGCCGGCAGGCTCGCGTAGACCGAGCGCATCGCGTCGTGCGAGCTCACCGGGGCGTGGTCGAAGATGGCCGCGATGCGCATCGGCGACTTCGGCAGGATGTCGACCCGGCCCCGGAACAGCGACCCCTCCCGTTCGTTGGTGCCGATGATCAGCGGCACTCGGTGTGCGGTCCCGTGCCGGAAGGCGTCCAGCGGCCGCTCGGGCAGGAAGTCCCCGTCGATCACCGGGATCAGGCAGAAGGTGCCCGGGTGCGCATCCGGCGTGCGGGCCTGCAGCGCCACGGCCGCCCGGGTCAGGTCGGCCACCGGGGCGCTGGTCAGCAGCTCGCTCGGGGACAGGGCGGAGTCGTCCGGACGCTGTGAGCGCAGTTCCGCCACGAATTCCGCAGACCAGCCGTCGGTCAGCGAGTGCGAGAACGACGCGCTGGTCGGGGGACTCTGCGCGATGGCCCGGGCGAAGAGCCCCTCGGCGGCGGGCGTCGACATCAGATGGAGCACCGCGTTGGCGCCGGCGGATTCCCCGAAGACGGTCACGTTGTGGGGGTTCCCCCCGAATGCACGGATGTTGTCCTGCACCCATCGCAGTGCGGCCACCTGGTCGCGCAGCCCGAGATTGCTCTCGAGGGGTCGCTCCGGTGTCGAATACCGGGAGAAGTCGAGGTAGCCGAGAGCGCCCAACCGATAGTTGAAACTGACGTAGACCACCCGGCCGGTGCGCACGAAACTCTCCCCCCGGCCGGTGAAATCCTGCGAGGAGCCCACGCTGTAGCCGCCGCCGTGAATGAAGACCATGACCGGGCGCCCCAGCCGCTTGCGCGACGCCGACGCCGGCCGCAGCACGTTGATGCTCAGGCAGTCCTCACCGACCGGCACGCGCGGCCTGGCGCCCTTGAACTGGCCCTTCTGGGGCTGCGGGGCCACCTGACCGAACCGGGAGGCATCCCGCACGCCCTCCCACAGGAGCACCGGTTGTGGGGCCCGGAACCGCAGCTCTCCCACGGGCGGCGCGGCGTAGGGAATGCCGCGCCAGGCCAGGATCCCGTTGTCGTCCACGCCGCGCACGATCCCGCCGGTGACCCGTACGTCCAGCCGGCTCCGCGGGGAGGTCGGCGCCACCTCGCGCAGGGTCACGGTCATGGTGTTCTCGCTTCCGGGCGCGGGGGCCCTTTTATCGATACTCCGGATTCGGCTGGAATCCGAACCGCTCGCCCTGGTCCCAGTCCGCGCGGAGATTCCCGTAGGCAGGGATGCCGCCGTTGGCCTTCAAGATCGCGGCCACGTGCATCAGGTTCCAGGTCATGAAGGTGACGTTGCGGTTCGTGAAGTCGCTGTCCGGCCCGCCGGAGCCCGGGTCCAGGTAGCTCGGCCCCGGACCGATCGCACCGATCCAGCCGGCATCCGCCGCCGGGGGGATTGTGAAGCCGATGTGCTGCAGGCTGTAGAGCAGGTTCGACGCGCAGTGCTTGACACCGTCTTCGTTGCCGGTGATCACCGCACCGCCCACCTTGCCGTAGTAGACGTACTGGCCTTTGTCGTTGAGCTCTCCGGACATGGCGTAGAGCCGTTCGATCACGCGTTTGGTGACCGAGCCGTTGTCGCCGAGCCAGATCGGCCCGCCAATCACCACGATGTCGGAGGTGCGCACCTTGTCGAACAGGGCCGGCCAGGCATCCGTCGCCCAACCCCGCTCGGTCATGTCGGGGTAGACGCCCGTGGCGATGTCGTGGTCGACGGCCCGGATGGTCTCGACGTAGACGCCCTGCTCGTGCATCAGGTTGATGCTGAGATTCATCAGCCCCTGGGTGTTGCTGATTTCCGGGCTTCGTTTGAGAGTGCAATTGATGAACAGGGCCCGCAGGCCGGCGTATTCGAAGGATGCCTGGGTGTTGCGGGTCGGGGTCATGGCGCCAGTTTTGCACTGGCCCCAGACCTCGGCTAGGGCGGCGCACGGGGCCCGCGCCCACCGGGTCAGACGTCGCGCCGGGCCTCGATCGGGTTAACTGGGAGCGTGATTTCCAGAGACCGCCGAGTGCTGATCGTCGCCGTTTTGGCGTCGTTCGTGGCGTTTCTGGACGGCTCCATCATCACGGTCGCCCTGCCGGCGATTTCGAGGGAACTCGGCGGCGGCCTGGTGCTGGCGCAGTGGGTGGTCGACGGCTATCTGCTCTCGCTGGGCGCCCTGATTCTCGTGGCGGGGTCCCTCTCGGACACGTTCGGCCGAGTGCGGGTGCTCCGGATCGGCCTGGTCTGGTTCGGGATCGCCTCGCTGGCGTGCGCGGTGGCGCCGTGGGGGAGCGCGCTCGTTATCGCACGGGTGTTTCAGGGCATGGCGGCGGCCCTGCTCGTGCCGAGTTCCCTGGCGCTGATCACCTCCACCTTCTCCGGGGCGGCGCAAGGCCGGATGATCGGGGCCTGGACCAGCTGGACGGGGATCGCGGGCATCATGGGCCCCGTGCTCGGCGGGATCCTGGTGGACACGGCAAGCTGGCGCCTCATCTTCGGGCTGAATGTGATCCCCATCGCGGTCACTCTGGTGCTGCTGGCCGGCCTCGACGAGCCTGTCCGCAGCCACCGGGCGGCTCCCATCGACGCGTGGGGGGCGGTCCTGGCCGCGGTGGGGCTCGGCGGTCCGGTCTTCGCCCTGATCGAGCAGGGCCGGCTGGGCTGGGCCAGCCCGATCGTGTTCGTTCCGCTCGTCGTCGGGCTGCTGGCCTTCGCGGGGTTTCTCTGGTGGGAGGCGCGGGCGCCGCATCCGATGATGCCCCTGGGCCTGTTCAAGATCCGCAATTTCGGCGTCGGGAACATCGCCACGGTCGGCGTCTATGCGGCCCTCGGCCTCGGCTTCTTCGTGTTCACGCTCTATCTGCAGCAGGTCGGGGGCCTCTCGGCGACCGTGGCCGGTTTCGCCGGTATCCCGGCGACCGTCATGCTTCTGCTCTTCGCGACCCTGTTCGGCACGCTGGCCGGCCGCTACGGCCCACGGATGTTCATGGCTGTCGGGCCGGTGGTCGCGGGGCTCGGTTTCCTCCTTCTGATCGGGGCGGTGCCGCCGATCGACCTCTGGTTGCGGGTGGTGCCGGCCGTCGGGGTGATCGGCCTCGGCCTGGCGATCACCGTGGCGCCGCTGACCTCTGCGGTGCTCGGGTCCATCCGGTCCGAGCAGGCCGGGATCGGGTCGGCCATCAACAACGCCGTCGCCCGGGTGGCCGGGCTGGTCGCGGTGGCCCTGGCTGGAACCATCGTCGGAGGCACCCTCGACGTGGCCGGATTCCAGCGGGTGATGGTCGTCGTCGCGGGCCTGATGTTCGCCGGTGGAGTCGCCTCCTGGCTCGGAATTCGCACGCCGGCTCCGGTCTCCGCACCAGAGCCCCCGGAATAGCTGTTATAGTTTTCAAGTTGTCATTGAGCGCTTAGCTTATTGACAGCCTGCGCTCGTAGCTCAACGGATAGAGCATCTGACTACGGATCAGAAGGTTGGGGGTTCGAATCCCTTCGGGCGCACAGCTAAAACCCCCGCAATCATTGAGATTGCGGGGGTTTTGTCGTTGGCCCAGGTCGACGCTGACCGGGGGCCGGTCGGCAATCTAGCGGACCGCCAGGACCTGCCGAGGCTGGTGCGTCGGCTCGCGACGCACATTGGTGCGATCGCAGCCGGAGCAGGCCAGCACGTAGATGGGGAGGGCGTGGTGCTCGGCGTGCGCAGGGTTCGGCGACAGGCGAGCTGCGGAATGACAGAAGGGACACGTGATTCTCATGGCTGAGGCTCCGTTTCTTGTACCCGCCACGATCTGCAACGCGTTATTCGAAGTTAACTCAGGTCGCCTCCGGGTAGTAGCCCCTTGACCCGAGTGAAGCCCTGTGCATTCCGGCGCGGCCCTGCCGCCTCGTGCTACGTGGGCTCGATGTGCTCGACCAGGAAGTCCGTGCCGGGGAACACGACGCTCTCATGTCCCTCGCTGAACCGCACAAGGTAGGGCGGTTCGCCGTTCGGCCCGCGAACCTCCATGATCTGGCCGTGCCGGTCCGGTGTCTCCACCGTCTTCCCTCGAATGATGATCCGGTCTCCCTGCGCTGCATGCATGGGAATCACCTCCTCGCGCTTACCGTACGCCCGCCCGCGTGGCCTGCACAGGGGGCAGGGAGGCCGCGTGCCCGCTCGTCGAGGTGCACGTAGACCGGACAGACCAACGCCCGGGCCACCCGCCCACGGTCAGCCGAGGCACGCCCGCCGCCACCTCGAGCGGGGCGGTGGGAACCATCCTGGCGGGGCGTCTCTTCGGGAGGTGTCCACTGATCCTCGGCATGCGGAAACCCTCCCGGCGGGGGTCAGAACTCGCCGCGCAGGCGATCGCAGAGTGCGGTGAGCTGCCGGAGCTCCTCGGTGTTGAGCCTGTCGCCGATGCGGTCGGTGATGGTGCCCATGTGCTGGAGCGCGACCTGGCGGAACAGGTCGTAGCCGGCATCCGTCAGTTCGATCAGGGCGCCGCGCCCGTCGGTGGGGTCGGTGTTCTTCTGGACATAGCCCCGCACGGCCAGCCGGTCGACCAGGCGACTCACACTCGGCTGGGTGAGCAGCACGTGCCGGTTCAGGTCTCGGAGCCGCAGGCGCCGGTCGGGGGCCCGGGAGAGGTTGAACATCACGTCGTACTCGTTGAACGAGAGCTCATGAGACGGGAACTCGGCGGCGAGGGTGCGCATGATGGCCACCTGGGCGCGGAACAGTGACTCCCAGGCTGCCACTGCCACGGCTCGATCGGTCACGCTTCCTCCACACATCCTTGATCTTCAAGAATAGGGACTCCTCCTCGGGCCGCCTCATCCACTCGTAGGGAAATCAAAGAAAAAATAAGGAGCGGATAACTAGCGCCTCGTTACACGTTCGTTATATATTCAGAGAGCGTCAACCGTTTGCTGTGGCGGATGGCGCGACATGTGATTGCAGGACACTCTTGGTGCAAGGGAAGAGGGCCGGTCGTAGCTACTACGACCGGCCCTCTGTCATGTGTTGTGCCAACGCTTTTTAGAAGACGTCCGGGCTCGGCGTGCTGGACTGGCGGATCGACACGTCGGCGTGCCGGTCGAAGCGGTAGCCGACGCCACGCACGGTGCGCACGATGTCTTCGTAGCGGCCGAGCTTGGCGCGCAGGCGCCGCACGTGCACGTCGATGGTGCGCTCGTTCGGCGCGTCCTCTTCGTCGGAGGCATTCCACAGCTTCGCGATCAGTTCGGCGCGCTCGATGGTGCGGCCCTCGCGCAGCACCAGGTACTGCAGCAGCTCAAATTCCTTGTAGGTGAGCGCCGCGGTCTCGCCGTCGAGGATGACGCGCTTGCGGGAGATATCCACCACGACCCCGCCGGGAGCGCGGTCGGGGTCCTCGGCGACGTCGCGGTGCCTGGCCAGCGCGGTGGGGTCCTGCAGGGCGAGACGCACGACGTCGACGTCGCGGCCGCCGGCTCCGGCAGGGGCCAGCGCGACCGCGGCGTGGGTTTCCGCCGACGGCGCGATGGTGCCGGTCAGGGCCTTGAGCGCCTCGACGATGCGGCTGAGGCTGGTGCCGGCCGCGGCCGCCGTGGCCTCGTCGATGCCGACGTAGAGAACGAACCCGCGGGCCTGGGTGCCGTCGGGCACGGCGCGGATGCGGGGTGCTGCGGGCGCCGGGGCGATCTGGCGTTCGGGGCGTGCGGCCTGAATCGAGCGGGCGGTGTCAATGTGGGCAAGCGACATGAAAGTGATCCTTGGCTGGGATGCTGCAGGTGAACCCGTCGCTGATCAGCGATTCCAGATTCGAGAAAGTTCGGCCGGTGATCGGCCTGGAGGGAGTCGGCGAGACTCCGGGAATTCAACCAGCCGGCCGCGGAAGTCAGCGGGGCGGGAACTCGGCGATGTGGTCGCGGGTTAGCGGGACATTCGGCAACACGCGGAGCAGCTGCCGGGCATCATCATGCCGGCAGTCCCGGGAGCCTCGAAGGAGGTCTGGGGGCGTGCGCTCGTTGTCATAGTTGCGAGTAAAGCCCACTGTTACGGCGTGTGTCAATTCTGCAACCCAGGATGACGCGGTGTGACATGCATCACGTTCGGTGACTCTGCAGCGAATCGGAGGATCCGCCGCAGAACACGGAAGCATGAAAGAATCCATGATGAAACTGAACTTCATCAAAGATTCTTGAATGTGTAGGGCGTGGGCGCGCTGCGGGTCGCAGGACCTGCAGTCGCCGCCGCCCGACGGGGGATGGCGCTCGGCCGGTCTAGACCAGGCCGTACAGGCGGTCGCCGGCGTCACCGAGGCCGGGAACGATGTAACCGTGCTCGTCGAGCTTGTCGTCGACGGCGCCGAGGACGATGGTCACTTCGCGGCCCTCGAGGGCCTTCTCCACTGCGGCGAGACCCTCGGGAGCGGCGAGGATGCAGATGGCCGTGACGTCGACGGCACCGCGGTCGAAGAGGAACTGGATGGCGGCGATCAGCGAACCGCCCGTGGCCAGCATCGGGTCGAGCACGAAGCACTGGCGGTCGGAGAGGTCGTCGGGCAGGCGCTCGGCGTAGGTGGTGGGTTGGAGGGTTTCCTCGTTCCGGGCCATCCCGAGGAAGCCGACCTCCGCCGTCGGCAGAAGCTTGACCATGCCCTCGAGCATGCCGAGCCCGGCGCGGAGGATGGGCACGACGAGCGGCTTGGGGTCGCTGATCTGCACGCCGCGGGCCTCGGAGACCGGAGTCTGCACGGTCACTTCCGCGACACGCACGCCGCGGGTCCCCTCATAGGCGAGAAGGGTCATCAGCTCTTCGACAAGAGACCGGAAGATCGGCGACGGGGTGTTCTTGTCCCGGAGAACCGTGAGTTTGTGGGTGATCAGGGGGTGGTCGGCTACGTGGACTCGCATAGGCTCAATCTACTAGTCGGGTAAGGGAACTTTGATGGGCGAGCTCTATCGCCGGCACAGCGAATGGATGCGGCTCGCGCTCACCGAGGCCCGCGCCGCCCTCGAGACGGGGGATGTGCCCGTCGGTGCGGTGGTGCTGGACCCGGCCGGCCA
>DATISQ010000150.1:0-8137 GCA_035581905.1 Cryobacterium sp. | reverse complement strand
GTTGCGGCTGATCGACCAGTCGCGGGCGTTGCCGATCCACTTGCCGAACTGGCCGTCCTTGACGTTCTCCGGCACCCAGTTGATGTCCTGGTTGAGCTCCTCCATGCGGCCCCGGAACTCGGTGACGCGCACGAACCAGCTCGACACGGCCTTGTAGATCAGGGGGTTGCGGCAGCGCCAGCAGTGCGGGTAGGAGTGCTCGTAGCTGGCCTGGCGGAGCAGGCGGCCCTCGTTCTTGATCAGCTGGGTGAGCGGCTTGTTCGCGTCGCTCCAGAGCTGACCGGCGACCTCGGCCACATCGGAGAGGAACTTGCCGCCGGCGTCGAGGGAGATGATCACCGGGATGCCGGCGGCCTCGCAGAGCTTCTGGTCCTCCTCGCCGTAGGCCGGGGCCTGGTGCACGATCCCGGTGCCGTCCGCGGTGGTGACGTAGTCGGCGACGATGATGGTCCAGGCGTTCTGGGTGCCCCAGACCGCGGTGTCGGCGTAGTAGTCGAAGAGGCGGTCGTAGGAGACGCCCTCGAGGTCGCTGCCGAGCACGGTGCGGGAGATCGCCGCGGCGGCATCCGCGGCGGAGTCGTAGCCGAGGTCCTTGGCGTAGTTGCCGACCAGGTCGATCGCGATCAGGTATTCGGCGCCGAAAACCTCGGTGGGGGTGACGGGTGCCGTGGAGCCCTCCCGCAAGACCGTCGCGTCCGGGGTTCCGTTCGGGCCGGCGGGCACCACGGCGTAGGTGATCTGCGGCCCCACGGCGAGCGCGAGGTTCGTCGGCAGGGTCCACGGGGTGGTCGTCCAGGCCAGGGCGCGCACCGCGGTCAGGCCCAGGGCCTCCGCCTTGGCACCGACGAGCGGGAACGTGACCGTGACGGTCTGGTCCTGGCGCATCTTGTAGACGTCGTCGTCCATGCGCAGCTCGTGGTTGGACAGCGGGGTCTGGTCGCGCCAGCAGTACGGCAGCACCCGGTACCCCTCATAGGCCAGACCCTGGTCATGCAGGCGTTTGAAGGCCCAGATCACGGATTCCATGAAGGTGATGTCGAGGGTCTTGTAGTCGTTCTCGAAGTCCACCCAGCGCGCCTGGCGGGTGACGTACTTCTGCCAGTCGTCGGTGTACTCGAGCACGGAGTCGCGGGCGACCTTGTTGAAGGCCGCGATGCCCATCTTCTCGATCTCGCTCTTGTCGGTGATGCCGAGCTTGCGCTCGTCCTCCAGGTCGGCCGGCAGGCCGTGGGTGTCCCAGCCGAATCGGCGGTGCACCTGCTTGCCGCGCATGGTCTGGAAGCGCGGGAAGAGGTCTTTCGCATACCCGGTCAGCAGGTGGCCGTAGTGAGGCAGGCCGTTGGCGAACGGCGGGCCGTCGTAGAAGACCCACTCGGGGGCATCGGCGCGGTTGTCGATCGACGCCTGGAAGGTGCCGTCGGCGTTCCAGAACGCGAGCACGTCGGTTTCGATCTGGGGGAAGTTCGGCGAGGGCACGATGCCGCCGGGCTGGGCGGGGGAACCGGACTGCTGGCCTTTGGGGTACGTCATGTTTCTCCTGGACGAGTCGGGCAGGCTCTGTTGTTCACAGATCTGCCCCTGTTCCACGAGGACGCCGACTCCGAACGGGATTCGCCGCGGTACCACCTCGCTTGTCTCCCGGAGCCGGAGCTTCGGGGAACCGCTTGTTCTGAGGCTGTGACGGGCCCGACCCGTTCGGTTCTAGTGGGAACCACCGCGAGGATGGTTGCCGTTCTTCCGAAGACTCACCGGTGATGGCCGGATCACAGTCATGCTGATCGATTCTACCCCGCGTCTAACCCACGGTGTGCAGCGCGCGGTATCCCGCGCAGACGGGCGCGATGGCCGCTCCCACGAAGGGTGCCAGCGCTCCCCGGGTGACCCCGGCGCGCGCCCAGACCCCGGCGGCGGCGGCCGCGGCCGCCAGCACGGCCATCGCGAAGGCCCGGCTGGCGAGTTCGCGGTCGGCTTCCGTGCCCGCATCCGTGCCGTCGCCGGCGGCGGGGGTTCCCGTTCGCGCGCCGACGAAGCGGGTGACCAGGGTCACCTGGGCCATGAACCGGGACAGGGCGGATGCCTCCAGCTCGCCGGTCGTGCCCATCAGCTCGTACTGGGTGAGCGCCCAGGGCACCTGGCCCGGCCCGAAGGCGGCAGAGACCTGCAGCAGCGCCCGCTCCACGGCGTTCACGGCCTCCACCGGCCCGCACGCGGCGGCGCACTGCTCGAGAGCGGCCGGGAACCGCGCCAGGCCGGCGTCGACGTCGACCCAGAGCAGGTCGCTCTTGGCCGTGAAGTAGTTGAAGAAGGTGGCCCGGCTGACGCCCGCGCGCCGGGTGATCTGCAGGATCGTGGTGCCCGCATACGTCTGTTCGAGGAACAGCTCGGCGGACGCCTCCTCGAGCATCGCCCGCGAGGATCCGCGGGGTCGGCCGGCCCGCTTCGGCTCGTGATCGGGCATGCCGCTCCTGTGTTCTACGATGGGACGGGTCCATTCCGTTTGTGGACTGAGTCCAATAATTGCTCGCGTCCAACACTGGCACACTCGGCGATCTGATGCCGCGGAAAGAGACCCACCATGCATACCTCGGGGCACACCCACCGCGCGTCGCGCACCCTGACCGGGCTGGTCGGCCTCGTCGCCACCGGCATCCTGCTCACCGGCTGCGCCACCGCCGAGTCCCCCGAGGCCACCGAGCCTGTCATCGGCGGCACGTTGACCTACGCCTCCGGCGACGCCGAGCCCACCTGCCTGGACCCGCACGTGGGCGGCAACTACCCGCAGGCCCTGGTCAGCACCCAGTACCTCGAGTCCCTCGTGTCCCGCGACGCGGACGGTGCGATCATCCCCTGGCTGGCGGAGTCATGGACCGAGAGCGCCGACGGGCTGGCCTGGGACTTCACGCTCGCCGCCGACGTGAGCTTCACCGACGGCACCCCGCTCGACGCCGCGGCCGTGCAGGCGAACATCGCGCACCTCCAGGACCCGGAGACGGGCTCGTCGACCGGCTACCTGGCCCTGGCGAAGGTCACCGGCACCGAGGCGGTCTCCGCCAACGTCGTGCGCCTCGTACTCAGCCAACCCGACAGCGCCCTGCTCGAGTCTCTGTCGCAGCCGTGGCTGGCCATCGAATCACCCACCGCCCTGGCCCGCAGCCAGGACGAGAACTGCGCCGCCCCGGTCGGCACCGGCCCGTTCCGGGTCGAGAGCTGGGTGCAACAGGAGTCGATCACCCTGGTACGGAACGACGACTACAGTTCCCCGCCCGAGGACGCCGCGCACACCGGTCCGGCCTACCTCGACTCCATCGTCTGGCGTTTCATTCCCGACTCTGCGTCCCGGTACGCGGCCCTGCAGTCCGGCGACGTCGACGTGATCGACAACGCCCAGCCCGACACCATCGTGCAGGCCGAGAAGAGCGACACCATCGTGCACCTCGACGCCCCGCGTCCGGGTGCCTCGAACCGGATCGAACTGAACTCCGGTCGCGCGCCCTTCAACGACCCGCTCGTGCGGGAGGCGTTCATCCGCTCGGCGAATGTCGACGACGCCGTCACCAGCCTGTTCCAGGGCACGGCCGACCGTTCCTATTCCGCCCTTTCCAGCGCCGAAACACTCGCCGTATCCCGCCCCGACCTGTTCGACTACGACCCGGAAGCGGCCTCGGACCTCCTCGATTCCGCCGGGTGGACCGAGCGGGACTCCGGCGGCTACCGGGTGAAGGACGGCGAGCGCCTCACGGTCGACTTCCCGGTGAGCACGAACCAGTCCATTCCGGCCGAGCAGTCCCTGTTCGAACAGATCCAGGCCACCGCGAAGGAGACCGGCTTCGAGGTCGTGCTCAGCCCGATGGACCTCTCCAGCTGGTACACCGCCCTCGGCGAGAACGACTACGACGCGGTCAGCGCCCCGTATACGAAGGTCGGACCCGACGTTCTGCGCATCCTTTTCCACTCCGACGGCATCATCCCGGCGCCCAGCGGCTACTTCGCCAACCACTCGCAGGTGAACGACCCGGCCATCGACGCCCTGCTCACCGAGGCCGGCCAGGTGACGGATGCCGATGAGCGCGCCGCCCTCTACACCGACGCGCAGAACAAGGTGCTCGAGGGCTTCCACATCCTGCCGCTCTTCGACCAGCAGAACCATTACCTGCTCGGCACCGACGTGGTGGGCGCCCGGGCGCTGCCGACCGTGTCGACGCCCACGTTCTACGATGCGTGGCTGAAGTAGGCCGGGGCACCCGGATCGTCCGGGGCTCCCGGGCCGTCCAGGTCGTCCTGGCCCGCCTGGGCGGCGCGGTCTTCGTGCTCTGGATGGTGGCCACGCTCACCTTCTTCGCCATCCGCCTGATCCCCGGTGACCCGGCCGAGGCCATCCTGGGCGGCCCGGGCTCGCAGACCTCGCCGGAGGCCCTGGCCGCGGTGCGCGCCGAGTACGGACTCGACCAGCCCGTACTCGTGCAGTACCTGGGCCAGTTGGCGCGCCTGGCCACCGGGGACCTCGGCCGCTCCTACTCCCTGAACCAGGACGTCGCCCCGCTCCTGGTCGGCCAGCTCGGCGGCACGCTGCTGCTGGCCGTGCTCGCCCTCGGAGTGGCCTGGCTCCTCGCCCTCGGTTTGGCCACCTGGTCGACCCGCGGCGGGCGCTTGGCCTGGTACCTGGGGTCCGGGCTGGAGATCGTGGCCGCCGCGCTCCCCCACTTCTGGCTGGCGACGGCGCTGATCGTGCTGTTCAGCGTCTGGCTGGGCTGGCTGCCGCCGATCAGCACCTCCGGGGTTTCCGGGCTGGTGCTGCCGGTGCTGACCCTCGCCGTGCCTCTGGCCGGATTCCTCGGCCAGATCATGCGGGAGTCCCTGCTCACCGCTCTGGAATCCCCGTTCGTGCTCTCCGCCCGCGCCCGGGGCGAAAGCGAACGCGGTGTGCGCTGGATGCACGTGATCCGGCACGCGTCACTGCCGGCGATCAGCCTCTCCGGCTGGGCCTTCGGTTCCCTGCTCAGCGGGGCCGTGGTGGTCGAGACCATTTTCGCCCGGCCGGGCCTCGGACGCACGCTCCTGAATGCGGTGACCGTGCGCGACGTGCCCGTCGTGGTCGGCGCGGTGCTGATCGTGGCCGTCGGGTACATCCTGATGACCCTGCTCACCGACCTGGCCCAGCGCATCGCCGACCCCAGGCTGCGAGCGGGATGAGCGACCTCGAAATCCAGGCCGGGCTGGGCCGGTCGCCGCGCGCGGCCCGCTCGTCCCGCTTGCCCCGCCGGTTCGGCGTGGCCGAGTCCCTGGCCGGCCTGTTCGCCCTGTTCCTGGTCACGGCGGCCCTGTTCCCCGGTCTCGTCGCCCCCGGCGACCCGCTCGGAATCGATCCGCTGTCCGCGTTCCAGTCGCCCTCGTTCGCGCACTGGTTCGGCACCGACGAGTCCGGCCGGGACATCTTCACCCGGGTCAGCCACGGCACCGGCAGTTCCCTGCTGATCGGCACCCTCGCCACCCTGATCGGCCTCGGCCTGGGGCTCGTGCTCGGCACCCTGGCCGGCATGCTCGGCCCCGTCGTCGACTTCACCGTGAACCGGTTCCTCGAAGTGCTGTTCGCGTTCCCCGGCCTGCTGCTGGCGCTGCTCTTCATCCTGATCTTCGGGCCGGGCGTTGCCACGGCGACCGTCGCCGTAGGCCTGGCGACCGCGCCCGGCTATGCCCGCATCATCCGTGGCCAGCTCCTGTCCGTGCGGTCCTCCGCCTTCGTCGAGGCGGCGACCGTGCTGGGGCGGAGCCCCGGGCAGATCCTGGTGCGGCACATCCTGCCCAACACCCTCGCGCCGCTGTTCGTGCTCGGCACGCTCGGCATCGGCCAGGCCATCGTCTGGGCGTCGGCGCTGAGCTACCTGGGTCTGGGCGCCGCGCCGCCCGCCGCCGAGTGGGGGGCGATGCTCTCCGCCGGACGCACCTACATCGGCTCAGCCTGGTGGATGAGCTTCTTCCCCGGGCTGTTCATCGTGCTGACGGCGGTGTCGGCCACGGCGCTCGGCCGCGGCATCGAGCGACGGATGAGGCACGCGTGAGCGGCGAGACCGGCATGAGCGCTTCCGAGGCCGCGACCGCGACCCCGACCGGCACGCCCGCCGACGGGGTTGCCGGCGGGGGTGCCCCGGCCGTGCGGGTGCGGAACCTCGTCGTGGGCTTCGGGGCGCCGGGCGCCGACCCGGTGCTGAACGGCGTCACGTTCGAGGTGGCCCCCGGCGAATGCCTGGCCATCGTGGGCGAGTCCGGCTCGGGCAAGAGCGTCACCGCGCGCACCCTGCTCGGCCTGGCCGGCGACCACGCCTGCGTGCGCGCCGATGAACTGAGCCTCGCGGGCGCCGATGTGCGCGGGCTCTCCGAGCAGGGCTGGCGCCGGCGGCGCGGCCGCGACGTGGGACTGGTGCTGCAGGATGCCCTCGTGTCGCTGGACCCGCTGCGCCCAGTGGGCCGGGAGATCGCCGACTCGCTGCGCCTGCACACCTCCCTCGGCGCCGCCGCCCGCCACGCCCGTGTGCTCGAGCTGCTGGACCGGGTGGGCCTGCCCGACGCCGGCAACTCGGTGCGGAAGCGCTCGGGTGAGCTCTCGGGCGGCCAGCGCCAGCGTGCCCTGATCGCCGCCGCGATCGCCCTGGACCCGCCGCTGCTGATCGCCGACGAGCCCACGACGGCACTCGACGTCACCGTGCAGGCTCAGATCCTGGAGCTGCTGGCCTCCCTGAAACGCGCCGGCACCGGCATCCTCCTGATCAGCCACGACCTGGCCGTCGTCGGCCGCCTCGCCGACCGGATCGCCGTGATGAGCGAGGGACGCATAGTGGAACAGGGTCCGGCGCACGAGATGCTGACCCGACCGGAGCATCCGGTCACCCGGCAGATGCTCGCCGCGATCCCGGTCGACAAACCGCGCGGGCTTCGCCTCAGCCCGCGGGGCGCCGCCCCGGTCTCCCCCGCTCTGGTCTCCCCCGCTCTGCCGGCCCCGGACCGGATGGACCGCGGCGCGCCCCCGGTCACCGTGCTCGAGGCCACCGGCCTGGTCAAGCGCTTCACCCGGCCCGACGGGAGCGAGCAGCTCGCGGTCGACGGGGTTTCCTTCCGGCTCGAACGCGGCACCACGCTCGGCATCGTCGGCGAGTCCGGCTCCGGCAAGACCACGACGGCTCGCCTGGCGCTGGCGCTGACCCGGCCGGACGCCGGCGAGGTGCGGGTGCTCGGGCAGCCGTTCAGTTCCGCCACGGAGAGGCAGCGGCGGCGGCTTCGGCCCCAGATCGGGGCGGTCTACCAGGATGCGCTCAGCTCCTTCGATCCCCGGCTGAGCGTCGAACAGGTGCTCCGGGACGCGGTCGGCGGCGGCAGCAGCACCGGGCGCGGCGGAGCATCCGGCTCAGCTCCCGACCGGCTGCAGGTGCTGCAGCTGCTCGACGCCGTGGGTCTGGCGCAGGGCCTGCTCGGCCGCCGGCCGCTGTCCCTCTCCGGCGGGCAGCGGCAGCGGGTGAGCATCGCCCGGGCGCTGGCCTCGGGGCCGCAGATCCTGATCTGCGACGAGCCCGTGTCGTCCCTCGACGTGACCGTGCAGGCCCAGGTGCTCGACCTGCTCGACGAGCTGCAGCGGGACCGGGGCCTCAGCCTGCTGTTCATCTCCCACGACCTCGGGGTGATCCAGCACGTCAGTGACCAGGTGGCCGTGATGCTGGGTGGCCGCATCGTCGAGACCGGTGCCGCGGCCCGGGTCTTCGCCGCGCCGGAGCATCCGTACACCCAGGCCCTGCTCGGCGCCGTGCCCCGGATCGGGTACTGACCCGGCCTCGACCCGGCGGAATACCTCTGTCCAAGCCCCCGTCGAGTTGGTCCGGCTAGTCCGTGACCAGGAACACCGGCGGCTCGGCCTCGCCGCGCCAGGCTTCGACGCCTTCCTTGATCGCGAACCCGGCGATCACGAGGGCGGCGAGCGAGTCGGCCCAGGCCCAGCCGAGGAGCGCATTGGCCGCCAGCCCCAGAAGCATCGACCCGGACAGCCACGCGCACAGCAGCAACTGCCTGGAGTCGGCGATCACGCTGGCGCTGCCGAGCTCGGCTCCGGCGCGGCGCTCCACGCCGGCCACAGCGGGCATGATCACCAGGCTCA
>DATISQ010000149.1:0-6822 GCA_035581905.1 Cryobacterium sp. | reverse complement strand
CCACGGGGCGCAGCCTGGACGACATCATCGGCGAGGAGCAGTCCGAGGGCCCGGGCAGCCCGGAATCCCGGGCCACGAGCGACCTCTTGATCGGCCTCTGCCGGGAGCGCCCCGACCCCGACCGGAGCGAGCAGGCGATCCGGCTACTGAAGGTGCTGGTCGCACTGGCGCCACGGAAGGCCAGGCCGGCGCCGCTGTGCATGCTGGCCTGGCTGTCCTGGGCGATGGGGCGCGGGTCGGTCGCCGGGATCTTCGTCGACCCGGCACGGGCCATCGCCCGGCACTACGGCATGGCCGAGCTGCTGAACACCGTCTTCGGGTCCGGGCATCTGCCGGACTGGGCGTTTGCGGTCCCGCCGGACGAGACCGCAAACGCCTGAGCCGGACTGCTACAGGTACTTGGGCGCCTCCGACAGGACGCCGTGCAGGATGTCGCCGATCTCGCTGAACTCGGCCGGGCCGATCGTCAGCGGGGGAGCGAGTTGCACGACCGGGTCGCCGCGGTCGTCGGCCCGACAGTAGAGGCCGGCCTCGAACAACGCCTTGGAGAGGTAGCCGCGCAGCAGGCGCTCGGACTCGGCATCGTTGAAGGTCTCCTTGGTGGCCTTGTCCTTCACCAGCTCGATTCCGAAGAAGTAGCCCTCCCCGCGCACGTCGCCGACGATCGGCAGGGCGAGCAGCTTCTCCAGCTCGGCCCGGAACAGCGGCGAGTTCTCGCGCACGTTCTCGTTGAGCTTCTCCTCTTCGAAGATGTCGAGGTTGGCCATGGCCACGGCCGCGGAAACGGGGTGGCCGCCGAAGGTATAGCCGTGATAAAAGGTCGTGTCGCCGTGCTTGAAGGGCTCGTAAATGCGGTCGCTGATGATGGTGGCGCCGATCGGGGAGTAACCGCTGGTCATGCCCTTCGCACAGGTGATCATGTCCGGTTCGATCCCGAAGGTCGTCGACGCGAACATGTTGCCGATGCGTCCGAAGGCGGTGATGACCTCGTCGGCCACCAGCAGAACGTCGTACTGGTCGCAGATCTCACGCACCCGCTTGAAGTAGCCGGGGGGCGGCGGGAAGCAGCCGCCGGAGTTCTGCACGGGTTCCAGGAACACCGCGGCCACGGTCTCGGGGCCCTCGAACTGGATCATCTCTTCGATGCGGTTGGCGGCCCACAGACCGAACTTCTCCACATCGTCGCCGAGTCCGGAACCCATCTCGTCGGCCCGGTAGAAGTTCGTGTTCGGCACGCGGAACCCGCCGGGGGTGACCGGTTCGAACATTTCCTTCATGGCCGGGATGCCCGTGATGGCCAGGGCGCCCTGCGGGGTGCCGTGGTAGGCCACATTGCGGGAGATGACCTTGTGCTTGGTGGGGCGGCCCTGCAGCTTCCAGTAGTACTTGGCCAGCTTGAAGGCGGTCTCCACGGCCTCGCCGCCACCGGTCGAGTAGAAGACCCGGTTGAGGTCGCCGGGCGCGTTGGCGGCCAGGCGGTCGGCCAGCTCGATGGCGCTCGGGTGGGCGTAGGACCAGATCGGGAAGAACGCGAGTTCCTCGGCCTGCTTGGCCGCCACCTGGGCGAGCCGCTTGCGACCGTGGCCGGCGTTCACGGTGAACAGACCACTCAGGCCGTCGATGTACTTCTTACCGTTCGAATCCCAGATGTGGTGGCCGAGCCCCTTGGTGATGATCGGCACGCCGTGGCCGGTTTCAAGCACGGACTGGCGCGAGAAGTGCATCCAGAGGTGGTCTTTCGCCTTCTGCTGCAGGGTGGCGTTCTCGGCATCCGTGTAGACGCGGGGTGCGGCCGGTACGTCGGCGGCGGTGCCGCCGGTGGTCTCGGTGGTCTCGGTGGTCTCGGTGGCGACCGAGGTGTCGACTCCGGCGGCAACTGCGGTGTCGGGCGCGGTGGAGTGGGTGGTGGACGCTGCGATTGTCATTTTTTTACCGTGTTCCCCAGTTGTAGAACTGCTTGTGGAGTTTGAGATAAACGAAGGTCTCGGTGGAGCTGACCCCGTCGAGACCGCGGATCTGCGAATTGAGAAGGTCGATCAGCTCGTCGTCGTCTTCGCAGACGACCTCGACCAGCAGATCGAAGGAGCCCGCGGTCAGGACGACGTAGTCGACGGACGGGATGGCGGCCAGCTGGTCCGCGAGCAGCCGGGTGTCCCCGGTCGCACGGATGCCGATCATGGCCTGGCGGTAGAAGCCCAGCTGCATCGGGTCGGTGACGGCGACGACCTGCATGACGCCGGCATCCGTCAGTTTCTGCACGCGCTGGCGCACGGCTGCCTCGCTGAGGCCGACCGCCTTGCCGATCTCGGCATACGAGCGTCGACCGTCGGCCTGGAGTTGCTCGATGATCTTCTTCGAGACCTCATCCAGTGGCGTCGGTTTGCCCGCAACGTTGCGCCCGTTTCCACTCATCCAGCGAGTATGCCAGTGGGAGTGCCCTCAGGCAAGCGATTCCGCAGCAATTCAGGCCGAAGACAACGAAATCCACGGATGCTGCTCCGGTTCAGGCTGCGGTTCCCGCAGCTAAGATGAACCCGTCGGCGAGGTCTCGTCAACGCGATAGAAGGGCATCAGTCCCGTGGGGCGTGTCGGATGTGAAACCGGTCCCGGCACCGAAGCCGCCTGGACCTTCGTCGTGGGTCGCGGCTTCATCGCCGCCCTGCCGGCCGGCACCCCGTCGGGCATCATTCTGACCCTGACGGCGCTCGTCACGGCACCCCGCGTCGAAGCGGAGGAGCTCGTCGCCCTGCTGCCGCTCGGCGGCGAGCAGGCCGTCCGTCATTTCGCGGTGATCGTGCAGCGGGCGCCCACGGACGAGGACGGCATCCCCGTCTCCGTGATCGTCCGCGGTGAAATCGCGGTCGACGTGTTCTCGGTGGGCGGATCGCGCCGGTTCGCCGCCGGCAGCGTCCGCCCCTGGCTGCTGGCCGACTTCCGGGCCGTGACCGGGTTCACGGTGGGCTCCGCGGGGAGGCCCGTGGTGTCTTCTGGCGCCCTCGACTCCGGCCGGCCCTTCGGGCTCGGCTCCGTGTTCGGGAACACCCTGTTCTGGTCCCTGGCGGAGCACGGACAGGCCGAGGCTGCAGCGTCCGATGCTGCGGCGCCCGGCGATGTGCCCGCCGACGACGCCACGATCGTGCGCGCGGGCGAGCCCGGCCGCCCGGCGGACGCCGATACCGTTCTCGCCCGCCCGGTCGAGGACGACACCCTGCTCCGCGGCAGCCGGTTCCCCGACATCCGGACGGTCGTCGGCGGGCCGGCGCCCGGCCAGGTCGCGGGCGAACCGTTCCGGCCCGGCGCTGCTCGCTTCGCGTTCCGGCTGCCGAACGGGGAGGAGATTCCGCTGGACCTGCCCTGCCGGCTCGGGCGCCGTCCGCGACCCCCGCGCATCGATGCCGCCGCGCCGGTGCGGTTGATCGAGGTTGCCTCGTCGACCTCCGCCGTCTCCGGAACCCACGTGGAAATACGGCAGGAGGGCGGCTCCGTCGTCGTCACCGACCTCGGTTCCACGAACGGAACCGTGGTCGCTCCTCCGCTTGGGCGCAGCCAACGGCTCCGTGCCGGCCAGTCGCTCACGGTGCTGCCCGGTTCGACGGTGCACATCGGGGACGGTAATATCATCGAGATCCTCCCCTCAGCCGGCCAGACGCCCGGTCAGTAATCGCACGGCAATTTCGGAAGGCACATCCGTGACCCAGATTGGTCAAGGCTCAACCGGTTCCACCGTCCTACTCCCGGCGGTGCAGAAGACCGTGACGCTGGCCTGGGCGGCGTTCACCGATACCGGGCACCGCCGCCAGATCAACGAAGACAGCCTCGTCTCCGAAGTCCCCATCTTCGCGGTCGCCGACGGTATGGGCGGGCACTCCGCCGGCGACGTGGCCAGCGCCGCCGTCGTCACCCGGCTGGCCGAACTCGCCGGTACGGACCACCTCGAAGCGGAGGCGATCAATGACGCGCTCGGCCGCTCCGTCATCGACATGGCCTCGGGCGAGGGCGTGACCGACCTCGGCACCGGAACCACGGTGACCGGCGCCGCGCTCGCCGTCGTCTCCGGCGTGCCGCAGTGGATCGTGTTCAACATCGGCGACTCCCGGGTGTACCAGCTCACCTCCGGCGTGCTGGAGCAGGTCACCACCGACCACTCCGTGGTCCAGGAACTCGTGGACGCGGGCCGGATCACGCGGGATGAGGCGGATGTGCACCCGCACGGCAACATCGTCACCCGCGCCGTCGGCTTCCACGAACCGCCGGTGCCCGACTATCGCATCCGCCCGCTGCAGGCCGGGATGCGGCTGCTGATCTGCTCCGACGGCCTGACCAAGGAGCTGACGGCGTACGGCATCCGTCATTTCCTGATCTCCAACCCACGGGCGGAGGACGCGGCGAAGGCGCTCCTGGAAGCTGCGCTCGACAACGGCGGCCGCGACAACGTCACGGTGATCGTGCTGGACGTGCTCGCCGTCGACGACGCCGCACCCCCAGTGTTGGGGTAGTTTTCCTCCTCCCGCACGGCAGGCAGGCACCTAAAATTAGTTAGCGCCCGTCGAGTCACCCGGTCGATCCGCGCCTGTTCCCGCACGACACGCATTGATGATGGCACCGGGAGGCGAGATGGCACGGCGACTGCCCTCCACGCCGCCGAACCTACCGGGATTCTCCTATCTTCGGCTGCTCGGGTCCGGTGGCTTCGCCGACGTGTTCCTGTACGAACAGAACATGCCCCGGCGCCAGGTCGCGGTCAAGGTGCTCCTGTCCGAGATCGTCAACGACCACGTTCGCCAGCTCTTCCAGGCCGAGGCCAACCTGATGGCCCAGCTGAGCTCGCACCCGTCGATCCTGACGGTCTTCCAGGCGAGTGTCTCCGCGGACGGGCGACCGTATCTCGTGATGGAGTACTGTTCCTCCACCCTCAGCCAGCGCTACCGTTCCGAACCGCTCTCGGTGCCGGATACCCTGCGCATCGGTGTGAAGATCGCGAGCGCCGTAGAGACCGCGCACCGGTCCGGGGTGCTCCACAGGGACCTCAAACCGTCCAACATCCTGGTCACCGCGTATGGACACCCGGTGCTGTCCGACTTCGGGATCGCCGCCACCCTGGGCGAAGCCGAGAGATCGGACGCCATCGGGCTCTCCGTTCCCTGGTCGGCTCCCGAGGTGCTGCTGGGCGAGATCTCCGGGTCGGTCGCCTCGGAGGTGTGGTCGCTCGGCGCCACCCTGTACTCGCTGCTGGCCGGCAGGTCCCCGTTCGAAGTGGCCGGAACCGAAAACGGTTCGGCCCCGATGATGGCGCGCATCAACAAGGCCCGCCTCCCGCCGCTCGACCGCGCCGATGTGCCGGCCCGGCTCGGCGCCATCCTGAACCGTTCGATGTCCCGGCGGCCGGAGCTGCGGCAGCAGAGCGTGCTGGAACTCATCCGAGAGCTCCAGTCGGTCGAGGCCGAACTCGGCCTCGCGCAGACGCCCCTCGAGGTGGTGCAGGACGGCTGGGCCGCGGAGGCCCGCGCCGACGAGGAGGACCAGACCCGGATCACGGGTATCAACTCCGTCGACGCCTACGCCGGTCGCCGCCGCCGGAAGGCGCCGGCCACGAGCGGTGCGGCGCGCTCGACGACCTCGGGACAGCCGAGCACCGGGCAGCTGAGCACCGGCTCCCGTGGGGACACGGTGACCACCCGGCCCGGGAAGAGGCGGCACACGCTCACGATCTGGGGACTCGTCGCCGCGGCCGGGCTCATCGCCGTGCTCGCGACCACGGCGGCCACCGTGCTGGTGAACCAGAGCGGCACCGACATCCCCCTGGTCAGTGATGTGGCCGGCGAGCTCCGCTCCGGGACCGTCGTGTTCAGCTGGGCTGACCCCGGCGTCCGGGACGGCGACAACTTCGTGGTCACCCTGCGCAACGGTGAGAGCAGCATTCAGCGAGGAACGGAATTCTGGGTCGACCCGCAGGGGCAGGCGAGAGTCTGCGCGACCGTCACGGTCAACCGGGACGGCAAGGCCGGAGTTCCGAGCGGAGAAAAATGCGTCGACAACGCTGCTCCGGGCGCCTCGGGCGGCACCGGGTGATCCGTCGCTGGCTGGCCGCCAACCGATCGCTCTTCGCCACCGCGCTCAGCGGCACACTCGTGCTAACCGTCATCACCACCGTGGCCATCGTCTCCGGTGGGTACACCGCCCAGCGCCTCGACCTCGGTGATGCGGCCGTCTGGGTGACGAACGAGGACCGGCAGGTCGTCGGGCGGGCCAACACGGCCGTGTTCGAACTCAACACGGTCGTCAGCGTCGGGAGCCCCAGTCTCGACGTGGTGCAGCAGGGCGCCACCGTGCTGGTGCTGGACCGCGGCAACAGTGCCCTCGACATCCTCGACCCCGCAACCGCGGAGGTGGCCGACAGCGTGGCCCTGCCGCCGGAGGCTGCCTCGGTCCACCTGGCCGGTGACCGGGCGGTGATCACCGCGAACGGGGATGTCTGGAACGTGGCCGCGAGCCAGCTCTCCGGTTTCGACAGCACCACCGCGCCGACGCTGGCCTTCGGTGCCGGCTCCGTGGTCAGCCTCGACGAGGTCGGGGTGCTGCACGCCTTCACGCCGGCGACGGGGGAGCTCTCCCGGGTCGACCTGCTCACCGCGGACACCATCACGAGCACGGTCACGGTCCCGGCAGGCGACACGGATGACCGGTACCAGCTGACCAGCGTCGACGGCCGCTGGGCGCTGCTCAACTCGTCGACCCGGCGGTTGTTCCAGGCGGACGGGCAGGAGGACCTGTCCGGGAGCATCCGTGCCGGGGACGAGCCGGTCCTGTCGGAGCCGAGCGCGA
>DATISQ010000148.1:0-1557 GCA_035581905.1 Cryobacterium sp. | reverse complement strand
CACGATGATGGGAGAGACACCGCCCAGTTCGCTGGTGATCGGTTTGGACAGCAACGGGTTCCGCGCGGCCTTGCGCTCGGCTCCGGCCGTGCCGGCCCCGTAGACGACGATGTCGTGGGTGGCGGCGCTTCCGGTGATGTGCACGTGCGCGATGCCGGGATGGTGGGCGAGGTAGCCGCCGACGCTGCCGTCGCCGGTGACGATGCGCAGCACGCCGTGCTCGATCAGCGGGGCGAGGGCAGCCTGGTAGACCGGCAGCATCCGTTCGAGGACCGGATTGAGTTTCAGGAGGACGACCCGGTTGTGTGCGACCAGTTCGTAGAGCACGTCCAACGGCGCAATCGAGGTGATGTTGCCTGCTCCGAGCACGAGGCCGACGCCCTGCGTCTGCCCCGGGTGGAGTTCTGCCAGGCCGGCACGGGACAAGGCGGTGTCGGCGGACACGCCCGGCGGCATCCAGACCTCGGCTCGGAACCCGTGCAGCAACACCGCCTCGTAGGGTGTGTGCGGCAGCACCTGGACCGTGACCCGTCCGCCGGGAGCGGTTCCGAATCGTGCCCCGGCCAGCGGACTCTCGCCCCGGTTGATCCGGGACATGCTGTCGGCGAGTGTCGCGGCGGCGGTCAGCATCGGATAGGGCCCGGAGATCCACTCCTCCCCGACCAGCGGCGAGCCCGGCGTGAGGCCCTTGATCCGGGAGGCGGTGCCGGCCCAGTTCCCGGCCTGCGCGGCGACGCTGCGGTGCACCGCGGACAGCAGGGCGATCCGCTCGGGCAGCGCCGTGCGCGCCCAGCGCTGCTCGCCGACGGCCAGTTCGGACACCATCCGGTCGAGCGCGGCGAAACGCTCGGTGCCGGTCGGTACGGTGCCGGTCGGCAGGGTGCCGGTCGGTACGGTGCCGACAACATCGGCGACGACCGGTTCGACGGCCGGCGGCTGGGCGGCGCCCGGTTCGGCGCTGGTTGGTTCGGCGATGGTTGGTTCGTTGGCGGTCATCAATCCCCCTTGATTGTTGACGAAGTGGTGCTGGGCGGGTTGTCGCGTGTGCAGATGTCCACGCTCACCCTGTTCCTGCGCTCAACTCTGACCGCGACCGATCGGCCACACCATGGGCCGTCGCCGCCAGTTCCGGGTGCATCGTTGTGCGGCTGCACAGGAGAGCGGGGCATCCGCCCCTATCATTCAGACATGTCGGATCAGCAGGGAACCCTCCAAGATGCAGTCGAAGCCGCAGCCGGCGTCGAGCTCTTCACCGGGCTGATCGATGCCACGGAGACGCTGACGGATGCCGTCTGCGCCCAGATCGTCAGCGGGGAACAGGCCTACGCCGGCAACAGCCCGCTGCCCTCCGATCTGCTGCGCACCGTGGTCGGTGAGAACATCGCGGCCCTCATCCGGGCTCTGCTCGATGGGCAGGCCACGCTCGACGCTCCGCGGCGGGCCGGGCAGGTGAAAGCGGAGCACGGCATCCCGATGGCCAGTCTGCTGCATGCCTACCGGCTGGCGGGCCTGCACCTCTGGGAGGAGCTCGTCGCCCGCTCCGTGGCCACGCAACGG
>DATISQ010000147.1:0-4465 GCA_035581905.1 Cryobacterium sp. | reverse complement strand
CGGTACACCTCGCTAGCCTTGGGTCATGTCGACGATCAAACATCCGGTCGGCTCCCAGCCCAGCAAGGTGTACCGGCGCCGTCGTCTCGTGGTGGGCCTGGGCCTGCTCCTCGTGCTTGCCCTCCTCGTCACGATCATCTCGCTCGTCGTGCGCCCGGCCGCCGGCACCGGCGAGCCGGGCAGCACGCCGATGCCGAATGCCGAGGCTGCGTCGACGGGGGCGGAAGTATCCGCCTCCGGACCGGCTGCCGACCCGACCGCGTGCGACCCGGCATCCGTGCAGGTCGAAGCGACAACCGACAAGGTCAGCTACGAGCCTGGGGCGCAGCCGATGCTCTCGCTCAGCGTCACCAACATCGGCGATGTCCCGTGCGTGCTGAACGCGGGCACGGCGACGCAGGTGTTCACCCTGTCGAGCGGCCCGGACGTCTACTGGACGTCCACCGACTGCCAACAGGACGAGAGCGACGTTGACGTCACCCTGCCGCCGGGAAAACCCCTGAGTTCGGGGGCGCCGATCGCCTGGGACCGCACCCGTTCGAGCCCGGAAACCTGCGGTGACGCCATCCGCGACGCCGCGCCGGCCGGGGGAGCGGCCTACAACCTGAGCGTGACCGTCGACGGCATCGAGTCGGCCACCCCGAAGCAGTTCATCCTCTCCTGAGCCCAGTGGTTGCGCCCCGGCGGTGGAGCTGCCCGGTGGTCGGGCCTGTCGAGACCCGTCCGCCCGTTCGCTCGTGGCGTGCCTGCTGAGGGCCCGGTGTGTCGAGACCGACCCGGGTCACTGGTTGAATGGAAGTCGTGACTAACGCGACTCCACCAACGAATTCCCCTGCCCTCGCTGCCGCTCTCGAGGCACAGGATGTGGTCGCGGTGGCCTATGCCCTCCGCAACGACGTGATGATCGTTCCTCGACTGGTCGTCAACGGCCAGGGAGAACAGGTGCGGGTCTTCGGCCGTGAGGGCACCGACCGACGGATGCTGCTGCTCTTCTCCTCCGCCGAGAACTACGCCCGCATGGTGCCCGACGAGGTTGGACTGCAGGTCATTGTCGGCGACGCGCAGTGGCTCCGCGAGTTCCTCACCGTGCACCAGCAGGTGCTCGAAATGGTGTTCTTCGACATCGCCGGCCCCCACGTGATGCAGGCCGCACCGGCAGACCTGATGCGCGCCCTCGGCCCGCTGCCCGGCGAGGCAGAATCCGGCGAGGCAGAGCCCGGCGAGTAGCGCCTGGACGTCCCCCTCAGGCTGGGGGTCTCCAGCGGCCCTGCCGATCAGTCGGCCGGCGCTAGGCTGGCGCTAGACAGTGTTCGGCCCGCTTTTTGATGCGGAATCCGACGGACTTTTCACGGTCAGCATTCGGCCTGTCAGGGAGCAGGTCGCAGTGCTCGGAACTGAACAAGATTCGACCAAAGCCCGCCTGGCGCGCGTCGAGCGTCAGTACTGGATCGACCGCAATGTCGCCCTGCAGGACGCCGAGGCCTGGCTCGCCGAGCTCGGCGAGGGGGAGCACGGCGCCACCGGCCGCCGGCTGCAGGTTGTCGTTGCGGCCGTGCGCATCCGTCGCGGGGACCCGAGTCAGATCGCCGTGGACGTGCAGGGGATCCTGAGCTGGGCGGAGCAGCACGGCGAACTCGCCCTGCAGTCGCGCTGTCACGATGTGCTGGGCTCGGTGTTCGAGATGGTGGGCGACCGTGCCCTGGCCCTGGAACACGCCGTCGCCGCGAACGATCTGCTTGAGGACTCGGAGGTGCCGCTCATGCGGGCGGCCGCGCGTAAATGCCTGGCCGACGCGCTCGGCTCGGCCGGGTCCCTCGACGAGGCCCGCCGCCGCTACAGCGACGCCCTCCGCCTCGTGATCGACGATCCCGAGACCATCATTCGCTACAACATCCTCAACAATCTCGCCTACACCGAGTACCTGGCCCACAACCAGGCCGAGGCCCTCGCGGCCGTGGAAATGCTGATCGGCCTCTCCGAGGTGGGTGACCGCCAGATCGGCATGTACGCCCTCGACACGGTTGCTCGCGTCTACCTCACGGCGGGCCGGCTGGACGAGGCGGAGCAGAAGCTGCTGCCCGTCATGGACCCGGCCGTCGGCAACCGGCATCCCGACGGCTCCACGGCCGCCCTGGTCACCCTGGCTGAGATCTACCGCACGCAGGGGAAGCTGCTCCAGGCGCAGACCGTGATCGACCGGTGCCGCGAACTGTCTCAGCGGTTCGGGCTCGTCCGCTGGTCGACGGAAGCGGCCCGGGAACAGGCTGAGATTCACGCCGCCAACGGCGACTTCCGCGCCGCCTTCGAGGCGTACCGTCACTTCCACGAACAAGCCGAGGCACTCGGCGCGAGCGAGAACGAGTCGCGCGGGCGCATCCTCGAGGCTGTCTTCCAGACCGCGGAAGCCCGCCGGGAGAGCGAACGGTACCGCGAGCTGGCCGAGCGCGATCCACTCACCGGGCTGCACAACCGCCGATTCGTCGACGAGCACCTGAACGCGGCGCTGATCCGCCTGCGCGAGGGTGGGCCGACGGTGGCCATCGCCATGGTCGACCTCGACCACTTCAAACGCATCAACGACACGCTGTCGCACGAGGTCGGCGACACTGTGCTCCGCGAGGTGGGCAGCATCCTGATCGCCGCTGCGGCGTCCGCGGTCGACGGGATCGCCGCGCGGCTGGGCGGGGAGGAATTCCTGCTGATCCTGCCGGGGCTCGACGCCGACGAGGCGCACCGGCGCTTCGATGCCGTCTGCCGGGCGATCGCGGATCACACCTGGTCGCCGATCACCGGGTCGCTGCCGGTGACCGCGAGCATCGGAGTTGCCCTGGCGCCCGCCGACGGACGGCAGAGCTCGGACCTGCTGCGCGCCGCCGACGTGCGCCTGTACGTGGCCAAGCGCGACGGTCGCAACAGGGTCGTGCATGCGGCCATCATCGCCACGTCGAATCCGGAGGCGGAGCTGCTCGAGACCCGGTGACGGCCGGTGGTCGAACCTCCCGGTGGTCGAGCCTCCCGGTGGTCGAGCCTGTCGAGACCCGGTGCGACACCGTCCGGACCGTCCCCCCTAGAAGGCGCGGTCGAGCTCGGCGTCCCGCGCGGACTGGCCGGTCGCGATCGCCGCAGCCACCGCGGTGCCGATCGAGCCGGCCTCGGCATCGAGCCGGATGGTGAAGCCGAGGCGGGCGGCCTCGGCCGCGCGCAGCTTGGCCGCGGACACCGGCCGCACCTCGCCGGCGAGGCTGATCTCCCCGAAGGCCACGGCACCCTGGGCGATGGGCCGGTCTTTGAACGCCGATGCGATGGCGAGTGCGATGGCGAGGTCGGCGGCCGGCTCAGTGAGACGGATGCCGCCCACGGTCGACACGTAGACATCCATGCCGCCCAGCCCCGACAGGCTCGCCCGGCGCTCCAGCACCGCGAGGAGCATCGCCACCCGTGAGGAGTCCACCCCGTTGGTGACCCGGCGGGGGTTCGGGGCCTGGGTCTTGATCACCAGAGCCTGCACTTCGACCGGCATCGCCCGGCGGCCTTCGAGCGCCACCGTGACGCAGGTGCCGGACACGGGGGTGGACCCGCGGCTCATGAACAGCGCGCTCGGGTCGGGAACCTCGGCGATGCCGTCGCCGGTCATCTCGAAGCAGCCCACCTCATCCGTCGAACCGAACCGGTTCTTGAGCGCACGCACGAAGCGCAGCGCGCTCTGCCGGTCGCCCTCGAACTGGCACACCACGTCGACGAGGTGTTCGAGCAGGCGGGGCCCCGCGATCGAGCCGTCTTTGGTGACGTGCCCGACGAGCAGGATGGGCAGGTTGCGGTCTTTGGCCACCCGGATCAGCGTGGAGGCCACCTCCCGCACCTGGCTGGGCATGCCCGCGAGGCCGTCGGAGAGCGAGCTGGCCACCGTCTGCACCGAGTCGACGATGACCAGGTTGGGCTGCACGGCGTCGATCTGGCCGAGGATGGTGGCCAGGTCGGTCTCGGCGGCGATGTACAGCTCGGGCTGCAGCGCCCCGGTGCGCTCGGCGCGCAGACGCACCTGGCTGACCGACTCCTCGGCGCTGACGTAGAGCACGCGGGACTTGGCGGCCGCGGCCTTGGACGCCACCTCCAGCAACAGCGTGGACTTGCCGACGCCGGGCTCGCCGCTGAGCAGGATGACCGAGCCCGGCACGATGCCGCCACCCAGCACCCGGTCGAACTCGGCGATGCCGGTCGGCCAGTGCGAGACGGCCGTGGTGTCGACGTGCGTGATCGGCCGTGCGACGCCCGGGCCGCTCACGCTGGCCGGCTTGAGGGCGCGCGCCAGGCTCGCCTTCTCGGTGGTGTCGATCACGGTGCCCCACTGCTGGCATTCGCCGCAGCGGCCTGCCCACTTCAGGGTGGTCCAGCCACACTCGGTGCAGCGGAAGGAGGAAACGGGTCTGGCCATTCTGCGAGCCTAGCTCGGGCCGCTGACACCACC
>DATISQ010000146.1:0-7554 GCA_035581905.1 Cryobacterium sp. | reverse complement strand
GGTGGCCGGCAGCCCGGCCGGCCCGAGCCGCACGTCGTCCAGGCACCACCGGCGCACCCGTCGGGCGAGCGGCCGCCGGCCGTGCCGGCCGAGCTCGTCCCGAAGCACGTGGCGATCGTGATGGACGGCAACGGGCGCTGGGCCAACGCGCGCGGGCTGCCGCGCACGGCCGGGCACGCAGCCGGTGAGGCCGCCCTGCTCGACGTCGTGGCCGGCGCGATCGAGATCGGCGTGAAGCACATCTCCGCCTACGCCTTCTAGACGGAGAACTGGAAGCGGTCACCGGAGGAGGTGCGCTTCCTGATGGGCTTCAACCGGGACGTCCTGCACCGCCGGCGTGACCAGCTCAACGAGTGGGGCGTGCGCGTGCGGTGGGCCGGACGCAAACCCCGGCTGTGGGCATCCGTCATCAAGGAGCTGCAGTTCGCCGAACGGCTGACCGCGGGCAACGACGTGCTCACCCTCACCATGTGCGTGAACTACGGCGGGCGCACCGAGATCGCGGATGCCGTGCGCGCGCTGGCCGAGGACGTCGCCGCGGGCAGGCTGAAGCCCTCCGGCATCACCGAGAAATCGATCCAACGGCACCTGTACACGGCGGACCTGCCCGACGTCGACCTGTACGTGCGCAGCTCGGGGGAGCAGCGCACCAGCAACTTCCTGCTTTGGCAGAGCGCCTACGCGGAGATGGTGTTCCTGGACACGCTCTGGCCGGACTTCGGGCGGGTGGACCTGTGGCGGGCGATCGAGCTCTACGCGTCCCGCAACCGCCGCTACGGCGGCGCCGTGGACACGCCGACGGCCTAGGTCGGGAATACACGGGGGGGCACCACTGGTTGGCCCCACCGTGAGTGAAACCATCAAAGTAGACATCTGGTCCGACGTTCAGTGCCCCTGGTGCTACATCGGAAAGCGTAAATTCGAGGCCGGGGCGGCCCTGTTCGACGGGAACGTCGAGGTCGAATACCACAGTTTCGAACTCGCGCCGGAGACCCCGGTCGACTTCGCCGGCAGCCCCGTCGACTACCTCAGCCAGCGCAAAGGCCTGCCCGTCGCCGAGGTCGAGCAGATGCTCGAGCGCGTCACCGGCATCGCCGAGAGCGTCGGGCTGCACTACGACTACGACTCCGTGCACCAGACCAACACCGTCATCTCCCACGAGCTGCTGCACTACGCGAAGGCGCACGGACGCCAGCTCGACATGAAGGAACGGCTCCTCAAGGCCTACTTCGTCGACGGTCGCCACGTGGGCCGGATCGACGACCTCGCCGACCTTGCCGCCGAAATCGGGCTGGACCGCGCGGACGTCGTTCGTGCCCTGACCGCCCACGACTTCCTCGCGGATGTCAAAGCGGACGTCGCCCAGGCCACCGCCTACGGCATCCAGGGGGTGCCCTTTTTCGTCATCGACGGCCGGTACGGCATCTCCGGCGCGCAGGACCCTGATACCTTCGCCCAGGCTCTCCGCCAGGCGCAGACCGAAAAAATCGAGGAGAAAAACAAATGAGCGAAGCAACTGACACCACCACAGTCCCGGCCGTCCCGGCCCCGGCCCCCACTGTTCCCACGATCGAACTTCTGGGCCAGGCCGACGCCGGCGGATGCTGCGGCGGCGGTTCCTGCGGCATCTAGCCCGGTCGTCGGCGGGGCGCCCCGGCGTCTGGGAGAATTGAAGGGATGACTTCCGTAACCCAGACCAACCCGGCGCCCCTCAAGATCGGCCCGCTCACGCTCGACGTGCCCGTCGTTCTCGCGCCCATGGCCGGGATCACCAACACGGCGTTCCGTCGCCTGTGCCGCGAATTCGGCGCGGGCCTGTACGTCAGCGAGATGATCACCTCGCGTGCGCTGGTCGAACGCACGACGGAGTCGATGCGCCTGATCATCCACCACGAGAGCGAAAAGACGCGCTCCATCCAGCTGTACGGCGTGGACCCGAAGACCGTCGCCGAGGCCGTCACCCTGCTCGTGGCCGAAGACCGCGCCGACCACATCGACCTGAACTTCGGTTGCCCGGTTCCCAAGGTCACCCGCAAGGGCGGCGGCGCCGCCCTGCCCTGGAAGCTCGGCCTCTTCCGCCAGATCGTCGAAGGGGCCGTCACCGCGGCCGGCGACGTGCCGGTGACCGTCAAGATGCGCAAGGGCATCGACTCCGACCACCTCACCTATCTGGAAGCCGGCAAGGCGGCCGAGGGCGCCGGCGTCGCGGCCATCGCGCTGCACGCCCGCACGGCCGCCGAATACTACTCCGGCCAGGCCGACTGGTCCGCCATCGCGACCCTCAAGAACACCGTCACCAGTGTGCCGGTGCTCGGCAACGGCGACATCTGGTCCGCCGAGGACGCCCTGCGCATGGTCGCGGAGACCGGCTGCGACGGCGTCGTCGTCGGCCGCGGCTGCCTGGGCCGTCCGTGGCTGTTCGGCGATCTGGCCGCGGCCTTCCGCGGCGACGCGGCCGGCGCGCCGGTCGCCAAGATCCAGCCGAACCTGGGCCAGGTCGCGGACGCCTTCCGCCGCCACGCGGTGCTCCTGACCGAGTTCTTCGAGAGCGAGGAGCGGGCCTGCCGGGACATCCGTAAGCATGTGGCCTGGTATTTCAAGGGCTACCCGGTGGGCGGCGACCTGCGGGCCAGCCTGGCCTCGGTCGGGTCGCTCGCGCAGCTCGACGACCTGCTCGGCACCCTCGACGGGGAGCTGGAATATCCCGGTGAAGGCGCCGAAGGGCCGAGGGGGCGCGCCGGCAGCCCGAAGAAAACCTCGCTGCCCGAACACTGGCTCGACTCCCAGGAGCTGGTGTCGGCCGAGCGTGCCAATCTGACCGAGGGTGAAGGGGACACAAGCGGTGGCTAACGAGACGGGGTACAGCAGGCACGACGAGGAACGCTGGCTGCCGGAGGAGCATGGCTCACGGCGCAGCGATTTCGCGCGCGACCGCGCCCGGCTCCTGCATTCGAGCGCGCTGCGGCGGCTGGCCGCCAAGACCCAGGTGCTGAGCCCGGCCGCGGGCCTCGATTTCGCGCGCAACCGGCTGACCCATTCCCTCGAGGTCGCCCAGGTCGGGCGCGAACTGGCCCTGCGGCTGGGCCTCGACCCGGACATCGTCGACACCGCGTGCCTGGCGCACGACATCGGCCACCCGCCCTTCGGCCACAACGGCGAGAAGGCCCTCAACACCTGGTCCGCCGACATCGGCGGCTTCGAGGGCAACGCGCAGACGCTCCGCCTGCTCACCCGGCTCGAGCCCAAGGTGTTCGGCCGCGATGGCCGCAGCTACGGACTCAATCTCACCCGGGCCAGCCTCGACGCGAGCTGCAAGTACCCCTGGCCGGCCGAATCGTCGGTCGCCGACCCGAGCGGCCGCGCCAAGTACGGCTTCTACCCGGACGACCGGGAGGCCTTCGAGTGGATGCGCTCCGGCGCCCCGGCGCGCCGGCTCTGCATCGAGTCCCAGGTGATGGACCTCTCCGATGACATCGCGTACTCCGTGCACGACTTCGAAGACGCCGTCGTCAACGGCTACATCGACGTGGGCCAGCTCAGCAGCAGGGCCGACCACGAATCGCTCCTGGCCACGATGACCGAGTGGACCGGCGACGGTCTCACCGAGGACGATCTGGCCGACGCTTTCGACCGCCTCAACTCGCTCAACGCCTGGCTCGAGACCTGGACGGGCAGCCGACACGACCAGGGTCTGCTGAAAAACCTGACCAGCCAGCTGATCGGCCGCTTCAGCGGCGCCGCCGTGCGCGCCACCCGCGACGCCAACCCGGGGGCGGACCTGATCCGGTACGGCGCCCACGTGGTCGTGCCGCGGGAGGTCGAGGCGGAGATCGCCGTGCTCAAGGGGATCGTGGCAACCTTCGTGATGACGCGCCAAACCCGGAAGCCCATCTATGTGGAACAAAGGCAGGTGCTCACGCTCCTGGCGCGTACCCTGCATGCGACCGGGGACGAGCACCTCGACCCGGGATACCGGGAAGACTGGCACGCGGCCGCCGACGACGCTTCCCGCAAACGCGTGGTCGTCGACCAGGTGGCCAGCCTCACCGACCAGTCGGCGCTGGCCTGGTACGCACGCCTGGTGAAGCACTGACCTCGTACGGCCTCTGCACACCACGACACCACGACACCGAATACCGACACGGGCAGGACTAACATTCAGCTATGGCAGGCCTGATTCGACAAAACGACATCGAAGAGGTCAAGGCCCGCACCAACATCGCCGACATCGTCGGTGACTACGTGAGCCTCAAGTCCGCGGGCGTGGGCTCGATGAAGGGGCTGTGCCCCTTTCACGACGAGCGCAGCCCGAGCTTCCACGTGCGCCCGCAGGTCGGTTTCTACCACTGTTTCGGATGCGGGGAGAGCGGCGACGTCTACTCCTTTCTGCAGAAGATGGACCACGTCAGCTTCAGCGAGGCCGTCGAACGGCTCGCCGGCCGGGTAGGCATCGAGCTGCACTACGAGGGCGGAGCCGGCGAGGCTCCCGACCACACCAATCGGGCCCGCCTGTACGCCGCCAACCAGGCCGCGGCCGACTTCTTCGTGGAACGCCTCGGCAGCCCCGGCGCTCTGGTCGGGCGCACCTTCCTCGGCGAACGCGGCTTCGATTCCCTTGCGGCAACCCGGTTCGGGGTCGGCTTCGCCCCGAAGAGCTGGGACGAACTCACCAACCACCTGCGCAGCAAGGGGTTCTCCACCGAGGAGCTCACCCTCGCCGGCCTGGTCTCCAGCCGGGAAGGATCGAGCGGGGTATATGACCGTTTCCGCGGACGCCTGGTCTGGCCGATTCGGGACATCACCGGGCAGACCATCGGTTTCGGGGCGCGCCGGCTCCTCGACGACGATAAGGGACCCAAATACCTGAACACCCCCGAAACGCCGATCTACCACAAGGCGCAGGTGCTCTACGGGCTGGACCTCGCCAAACGCGACATCTCCCGCGGCCACCAGGTCGTCGTCGTCGAGGGCTACACCGATGTCATGGCCTGCCACCTCGCCGGGGTGACGACCGCGGTCGCCACCTGCGGCACATCCTTCGGAGTGGACCACATCAAGGTGCTGCGCCGCGTGCTGGGCGACGACAGCGGCGTCGGCGAAGTCGTGTTCACCTTCGATCCGGATGCCGCCGGCCAGAAGGCCGCGGTGCGCGCGTTCAGTGAGGAACAGCGTTTCTCCGCCCAGACGTACGTCGCCGTCGCCCCCGAGGGCCTGGACCCCTGCGACCTGCGGCTGCACCGCGGGGACGACGCCGTGCGCCGGCTGATCGACGCGAAGAAGCCCATGTTCGAGTTCATGATCCGGCAGCTGCTCGGCCAGTACAACCTCGACACCGTGGAGGGTCGCGTTTCCGCGCTCCGCGCCGCGGCGCCGATCGTCGGCGACATCCGCGACCCGGCCCTGCGCCCCGGTTACACGCACGAGCTGGCACGGATGCTCGGGATGGAGCTCGGCGAGGTCGGCAAGGCCGTGTCCGCCGCCCTGTCCCGCTCCCGCACGGCCGGAACGGCCGCTTCAGGCGCCCGGTTGCCGGGGGAGGACCAGGCGGCCCCGCGGGAGCAGCCGTTCTCCATGATCGACCTGGCGACCGACCCCGTCACCCGGCTGGAACGCGACGGCCTGATGGCCATGCTGCAGCGCCCGACCGTCGTCGGGGCGGACCTGATCCAGCGCGCCGTGCAGACCAACTTCGTGAACACCTCCCTCGCAGTGGTGCGCGACGCAATCGCGGCCACGGTGCCGCACCACGACGCCGTCGACTGGCTCGAGCGCATCGTCGCCGAGGTGCCGTCCACGCTGGAGAACCTGGTCAAGGAGCTGGCGATGGCGTCGCTGCCCGAACGCTCCGAACGCGAAATCGGTCGCTACGTGCGCGACATCACCGTGGCCCTGATCGACCGGGACCTGCTGCGACAGAAAGCCGAGCTGCTCGGCCGTCTCCAGCGCGCGGATGCGACCAACCGCGAGGTTTATGGGGTGCTCCAGCGGGAGCTGGTACGGGTCGAGGCCGAGCGACGCAACCTCCGCGAGGAGTAGGCCAGGCTCGTCTGCCCGCACATCGCCCTAGATTGCAGCTCGATAAAGATGCATCGCAAAGCGCCGGGGCGCCGGGCGTTGTGTGCTAATTCTTTTCCTACAGCAATGCGGGACGCGCATGATTCGTGCGCTCCGGCATCGGTTTCCTAGAGGAAGAGGCTCACGGCTATGGCATTCTCACCCACTTCACGCGCGAGAGGGCTCAGCGCCGCAGCGATTGTCGCGGCCGCCGCACTCACCCTGGCGGGCTGTTCCGCCGGCGGAACCGATGACGAGGCCTCCACCGGCGGCGAATCCATCACGATCGGCACGACCGACAAGATCACGTCTCTCGACCCGGCCGGTTCCTACGACAACGGCTCGTTCGCCGTGCAGAATCAGGTTTTCCCGTTCCTGATGAACACCCCTTACGGCAGTCCCGACGTCGAGCCCGACATCGCCACCGCAGCCGAGTTCACCAGCCCCACCGAGTACACCGTCACCCTCAAGCCCGGTCTGAAATGGGCCAACGGCAACGAGCTCACCTCCTCCGACGTCAAGTTCACCTTCGACCGTCAGCTGGCCATCGCGGACGACAACGGTCCCTCTTCGCTGCTCTACAACCTGGACAGCGTCGCGACCCCCGATGACACCACCGTCGTCTTCACGCTCAAGCTGGCCAACGACCAGATCTTCCCGCAGATCCTGTCCAGTCCGGCCGGCCCCATCGTCGACGAGGAATCCTTCTCGGCCACGGAGCTCACGCCGGACCAGGAGATCGTCGACGCGAACGCCTTCGCCGGCCAGTACGTCATCACCAGCTACGACTTCAACAACCTGGTCGGTTACAAGGCCAACCCCGACTACGAGGGCCTCCTCGGCGCGGCCAAAACCGACGTCGTCAACGTGAAGTACTACGCCGACGCCTCCAACCTGAAGCTCGAAGTGCAGCAGGGTGACATCGACGTGGCCTTCCGCAGCCTGTCGGCCACCGACATCGAGGACCTGCGCGGCAACGACCAGGTCAAGGTCGTCGACGGCCCCGGCGGCGAACTTCGCTACATCGTCTTCAACTTCGACACCCAGCCTTACGGCGCCAAGACCGGCGAGGCGGACCCGGCCAAGGCTCTCGCCGTGCGCCAGGCCGTGGCCCACCTGGTCGACCGCGACGAAATCGCCGAGCAGGTCTACAAGGGCACGTACACCCCGGTGTACTCCTACGTTCCCGCCGGTCTGACCGGTGCCACCGAGTCCCTCAAGGGCCTCTACGGCGACGGCGAGGGCGCCCCCGACGTCGACAAGGCGGCGGCCACCCTCGAGGCGGCCGGCGTGACCGGCCCGGTCGAGCTGAACCTCCAGTACAGCAACGACCACTACGGCCCGTCGTCCGGCGACGAGTACGCACTCGTCAAGGACCAGCTCGAGGCTTCCGGACTGTTCTCGGTCAAGCTCCAGTCGACCGAGTGGGTTCAGTACGCCAAGGACCGCACCACGGACGCCTACCCGGCGTACCAGCTCGGCTGGTTCCCGGACTACTCC
>DATISQ010000145.1:0-8385 GCA_035581905.1 Cryobacterium sp. | reverse complement strand
TACCGCCAAGCGGCCCATCCGAACAAGAACCTAACGAAAGCGTATAAACGTGGCAAATATCAAGTCGCAGATCAAGCGTATCGGCACCAACAAGAAGGCCCAGGAGCGCAACAAGTCGGTCAAGAGCGAGTTCAAGCGCGCCGTCCGCGCGACGCGCCTTGCGATCGCTTCGGGCGACAAGGAAAAGGCTGTCGCCAGCCTCGCCGTTGCTTCGAAGAAGCTCGACAAGGCCGTCAGCAAGGGCGTCATCCACCAGAACCAGGCCGCGAACAAGAAGTCCGCGATCGCCAAGTCGGTCAACGCCCTCGTCTAGTCTCCGCCTGACCTGGCTCAGGACCACTCACCGGCCCTGACCCGCGTACACGCGCAAGCCCCCTCCGTTTCGGTGGGGGCTTTCGTGTGTCCGAGCCCAGGTCCGGACTGGGGCGCCATCCTCCTCTGGATCGGCGGCTGGATGCGTGGCCAGGTTCAGCAAGCCCCGATTGTTCCACTGAGCGTGCAGTTCACGCCCTGCTTTCAGCTCTCCGAGTCGTAACCGAACTCGCGGAGTCCCACCGGCATCAATCCAACGAGTCCTGCCAGTTCCTGAGGAATGCAGAAGTCGGTATCGATGCAGGTTGTGAGCCGGGGAAAGAGATCGGGGAAGATGTCGCCGTGCACTGCTCAGAGCGGTTGACCTGGGCAGTACCGGCCCCGGTCAACTCTCGCCGCGACGGGCGATCACGCCGATGAGCCGCTCGAGCGCGAACACCGGGTCGCGCTCGGCGCCCTTCACCGCGGCATCCGTTTCGGCCAGCGCCACGACGCAGCGGGCCAGTCCCTCGTCGGACCAGTTGCGCAGGTCGCGCTGGGCCCGCTCGACCTGCCAGGGGGCGAGGCCGAACTGGGAGGCCAGCTGGGCCGAGCCGCCGCGCACGCCGCAGAGCTTCGCCATGGTGCGGATCTTCATGGCGAACGCGGCCACCACCGGGACCGGGTCCGCGCCGGAGGACAGCGCGTGCCGCAGGATGACGAGTGCCTCCCCCTGGTGCCCGGCGATCGCGGCATCGGCCACCTTGAACGCGTTCGCCTCGACCCGGCCGCCGTAATAGCGGTCCACGGTCGTCTCGGTCACCTCGGCGCCGACGTCGGCGATGAGCTGCTGGCAGGCCGCGGAGAGCTCGGCCAGATCGCCGGAGAACGCGGCGACCAGGGACCGCAGCGCGCTGGGCGTGACCCGCTTTCCGGCCGTCTTGAATTCCGCGGAGGCGAAGTCGTGCCGGTCGGAGTCCTTCTTCAGCTCGGCGCAGACGACCTCGATGCCGCCGCCGACGCCCGAGCGGATGGTGTCGAGAAGCTTCTTGCCGCGCACTCCGCCGCCGTGCCGGAGCACGACGTAGGTGTCCTCCGCCGGGTTCTGCAGGTAGTCGAGGGCCTCCGCGAGGAAGGTGTCGCTGCACTTCTCCACGGAACTGACGCGGATCAGGCGCGGTTCACCGAAGAGGGACGGACTGGCCATGGTGAGCAGTTCGCCCGGTGCGTAGCTGTCCGCCTGCACATCGCTGATCTCCAGGCTGGGGTCTTCGAGTTTGAGGAAATCCCGCAGCTGGCGGATCGCTCGCTCGGCCAGGAAGACCTCGGTTCCCGACACCAGGATGATCGGTGCCGGCCGCACCTGGTGCCAGGCCAGCTGCGGAATGGCGGCCGATTTCGGCGCAGCGCGGGATGTGGTCCGGCCGGATGAGGCGGTTCGTGCGGCCACTCGGGTTCCTTCGGTTGAGGCTGTGCAGAATCCGTTAAGACTATCCGGGGCCGGTGACCGCCACGGTCTCGTCCTGCACGGTCTCGGTCCAGACCGTCAGCGCACCGCCGCCTGGACCCGGGGCGATCACCAGCAGTCCCTGCTGGTCGGTCCGGAGGGGCAGCGTGCCCGTGGACATGAGGATGTCCAGCACCGCGTCGGTTGGATGGCCGTAGCCGTTGTCGCTGCCCACTGTGATCAGCGCCACCGTGGGCTGGAGCTCAGCGTAGAGCTCGGGGCTCTGGTCTCCCGCCCCGTGGTGGGCGACCTTGACGACATCCACCGCGCCCGGCCCGGAGCTACGCCGCAGCGCGTCCTGGGACTCCTCGCCGAGGTCCCCCAGGAACAGGGAACGGATGCCGCGACCGTCGAACCCGATCGTCACGCTGCCGTCGTTGCCGGTCTGCATCACCGGCGAGTCCCGCACCGGCCAGAGGATCTCCCAGCGCAGTTCCCCAAGGGTGCCGGTGTCACCGCGGGCAGCCCCGCGCACCTCGGTTCCGCCCGCGGCGAGGGCATCGTGCAGCCGCTCATCGTCGGCGTTCTCCGGGATACCGACCAGCGCCGTGTCGACCCGGCCGATCACGGCTTCGATCCCACCGACGTGGTCCAGGTCGTAGTGCGTCAGCACGAGGATGTCGATCCGGTCGATCCCCAGGGTTTCCAGGCACTCGACGAGGAGGGCCGGGTCGGGCCCCACATCGACGAGCGCATACCGGTCACGGTCGCGCACGACGACCGCATCGCCCTGCCCGATGTCGCAGGCCGCGATCTGCCAGTCCGCGGGGAAGGCCACGGCCCGGCCGACGCCTGCCCCGATCAGACTGCCCGCGTAGCTGCCGGCGGCCAGGACCAGCACCGCGATCGCGGCGATCATCCAGCGCGCCGGGGCCTGCCGCCGGCCCCGCAGCACCAGCGCCACCACGGCCACGGTCAGCAGGCCGGTCACGAGAACACCGAGCGCGCCGCCCAACCAGGGCAGCCTGCTGCCGGGCAGCTCTGCGCACGTGCGGGCGATCGCCGCGATCCAGGCGGCCGGTAGCCAGGCCAGGTAGAGCACTCCCCCGGCGACACCGGGCAGCCAGGGCAGCAGCAGGCACGCGATCAGCCCGATCACGGTGGCGGCCGGAGCCGCGGGACCGGCCAGCAGGTTCGCGGGCACGCCGTAGAGCGGGAGGGTGGGGGTGAGGAGCACAAGCACCGGCTGACAGGCCAACTGCGCGGCCAGCGGAATGGCGATCACCGCGGCGAGCCAGGTGGGCAGCCAGCGGCTCAGCAGCCGCGTGAGCGGCGCCGCCAGCACGAGCAGGCCGGCCGTTGCCAGCACCGAGAGGGCGAAGCCGTAGCTGCGGGCCAGCCAGGGGTCGGCCGCCAGCAGCAGGATCACGACGAGGGCGAGCAGTGGCACGCCCCGGCCCGGCCGGCCCGAGGCGATCCCGATCAGCAGGATGGTCGCCATCAGCGCGGCTCGCAGCACACTGGGTTCGGGCGTCACCAGTACGACGAAGCCGAGCAGGGTGAACAGCGAGAGCCCGATCCGGATGCCGCGGCCGAGTCCCAGAAACCCGGTCAGCAGCATGACGCCCGCGATCACCACGGCGCAGTTCGCCCCGGAGACGGCCGTGAGATGGCTCAGCGAACTGGTCTTCATGGCCGCATCGAGGTCTGCCTCCACCGCACTCGTGTCGCCGATGGACAGGCCGGGCAGCAGGTCGCCGCCGTCGCCGGGCAGGTCCGTGGCGGCGGCTGTGAACAGGGTGCGCAGTTCCCCGGCCCAGCCGAGCCACCAGGGCGGAGCGGCGACCAGTTCGGGGATTCCGCGCCCGAACACCAGGGCGGATGCCGCGTCCCCGGCCGCCGTGAGCCGGAGGGCAGCCTCCAGACGCACGACGCTGCCGATCTGGAGCGTGGTCGCCGGTTCGTTCGCGGTCTCCGCGAACACAACCACGGGCACCGACAGGGCCTGTACGCCCTCGCCCTGCTCGATCCCGGTCAGGGTGCCGCGAAAGCGCACCCGGGCGGACGCGCCGGCGTCCGAGCCTGCCGGGGCGACGGGGGCAGCAGCACCGAACGACTGGGTCTGCACGGGGAGAGACGCCACAGTGAGGAGCACGGTCAGGGTCGCCTGCCGGGCGGCACCCACCCGCACGGGGTCCGGCAGCCGCCCGGGCGCCGCGACCGACACCGCGGACGCCAGCAGCGCCGCCGCCGCACAACAGACCAGGCCCACACCCCAGGCGGGCGCCCGCGGGCCCCGGCCCGGCCGCAGCACACCGCCTCTCCCCCGGATTCCGCCCCGCCGTAGCCCCCGCCGTAGCCCCCGAACCAGACCCTGCCCCTGAACCAGGCCCAGGCCCAGAGCGGCGGCCCACAGGGCGGCCTGCGCGCCGGGTGCCCGGTCGGGGAAGGCGATGAGCAACCAGGCGGCCAGCCACGCGGTCGCTGCGGGGAGCACCAGGCGCAGGTCGAGCCCGGTCACCGTGATCCGGCCGGCGAGCCCCGTAGCGGTGAGGGTGGAATCCATACCGGGAGGCTAGGTGCGCCCGCCGCTCTCCCCGACGGAGACCCGAGGCTGTGACCTGTTCACGCCGGCTCGTGGGTGTGGAGGCGTGCCCGTCACCCGAGGATTTCCGGGGGCGGCCGGTCCGCCGCCGCGGACCGGGTCATCAGGAACGACACGCTGAAGCCGGCGAGCAGGGAACCGGCCCCGCCCCAGACCAGGTCGCCGATCGTGTCGACGTATGCAACGTAGATTGCCTCGTCGATGAACGTGTGCCCGAACCACTCGAAGATCTCCCAGAGCACCCCGAGTGACAGCCCCAGTGCGGTGGTCATGACGACGGTCGAGAGCATCGGTCGCGGGAAGGTCGCGGCGTCGGCCAGGACTCCGAGCCTTACCAGCAGGAGGTAGCACAGGGCGGCGCACAGCCCGTTGGTGAGAAAATGCATGGGCAGGTCCCACCACCGGGTCGAGATGTAGATCTGCAGCACGCTGCTCCACACGGCGATGAGCACCACGATGCCGAAGGCGATGTCGGCGCCCGGCCGGACGCCCAGCATTCGGGGAAGGAACATCCCGACCGAGACGACCGCGAGGCTCACCCCGGCGATCGTGCCCCAACCGAGGCCGGCGACCACGATGCCGACCAGGGCGAGCACTCGCAGCCCGTCGGCGACCAGCTCCGCTGCCCCCGAGGGGGCGCGCAGGACCCGGCTCGGACGCGCGGGCGGCCCCGACGAGGTCCCTGATGAAGCTCGCCGATTCTCGCCGCGACCGCCCCGAGAGGTGGTCGAAATGGGTGTTGAAGGCGAGCAACCGCGCACCGGTCGCGGTGTCCGTGAAGTCGGCCGACACGACCACGCGCTGCGCCAGGTTGCCCAATGACCGGGATCCGGCCGTGTGCGGGGTCTTCGACAGCGCTCGTTGCTGCCAGCCGGTCAGTTCCAGCCGACTGGCGTCGTAGAAGACCGCGCAGCTCTCGTCTCCGCCGGAGGCGCTGCGGCCGTGGCCGACCCACCGGTAGTGCGATCCGAGCGAGTCCGCGACGAAGTCCACCTGGTCGGCCAGCGCCTCCTGCACCCCGAGGAGCGTCGGCTGCTCGGCGACGAGGAGGCGTCGAACGAGCTGCTTCCGCGTTCCCCAGCGATCGGGACTCTGCGGCCGGAGCAAGGGCAGGCGCCGACGGATGTTGTACGTCATCACGTGCAGGTCAGGTGCGGCAACCGGACCGATCAGGGGGCCATCGGTCATGCCGCACAGGGTACGCTCGCCGAACCGATAGTCGGAGCTTCATGCGCCGACGTGCATGCCCGCCCTCACACCGTGATCAGGGCGCTGAGGCTCTCGAAGGTCTTCTCCCCGATCCCGGTGACATTGCGCAGGTCCTCGACGGAGGCGAACGGCCCGTTGGCGTCGCGGAAGTCCAGGATGCGCTGGGCCATGGCCGGGCCGATGCGTGGCAGGGTGTCGAGGTCGGCCAGGGTGGCCGTGTTGAGGTTGACCAGACCCGCCGGGCCACCGCCGGGGTCGGCTGCGCCACCGGCGCCCGCACCGACGCCCGCACCGGCGCCCGGCGGTGGTCCCGCAGGCACTTCGCCGAGCTGCGGCAGATACAGCTGCTCCCCGTCGCTGAGCTTGCGGGCGAGGTTCGTGCCGGCCGGATCGGCGGTCTCGGTCAGCCCGCCGGCGGCGGCCACGGCATCCATCACCCGGGCGCCGGTGGAGAGTTCGAAGAGTCCGGGACGCCGCACGGCGCCGAGCACATGCACGAAGATGAGGGCACCGGATGCCGAGGCGGCCGCCGACGAGCCCGGGGCCGGGTCGGTGCCGGCGGCACCGGAATCCGAGCCGGCGCCGGCTTCCGAATCCGCTGCCGGGTCAGCCGGGAACACCACCTGGTGCCCGGCCTGCTGACCGACCGCGGACACCACCACCGCGGTGGCCAGCGCCATGATCAGGAGCACGACGGCAGCCCCCACCCCGATGCGCACGCGCGCCGGAGCACGCCCCTGCGCGCTCGGGGCCAGGCGGTCCAGCGCCGCGACTACCGGGTCAGGCTCCATCCGGCCAGGCTAGGCCGGCGGGCACCGGTCCTCCGGCAGCCGGGGCCGACCTGTGGGCGGCACCCGATGGCGCCGCCCTGGGGAGGGGAGGCTACTGGCCGCGGGTGACGATGCTCACCAGTTTCGGCGCGCGCACGATCACGTTCATGATCTCGCGGTCGCCGATCCGGCGGATGACATCGGCCGAGGTCCGCGCGAGGCGTTCCAGGTCATCGGCGGAGATCTTCGGGGACACGTCGATACGGTCGCGCACCTTGCCGTCGACCTGCACGACGGCCGTGACGGACTCCTCCACGAGCAGGGTCCGGTCGGCCTTCCGCCACTGCACGAGGGCGACGCAGGGCTGGTAGCCGAGGTGCTCCCACATGTCCTCGGCCGCGTACGGCGCGAACAGGTTGAGTGCCATGGCGGTGACCTCCGCGGCCTCGCGCACCGCGGCATCCGCGGGCCCGGCGCCCGTGTCGATCACCTTGCGGGTGGCGTTGACGAGTTCCATCAGGCGGGCGACGACCACGTTGAACTTGAACGACTCGACCAGTCCGGGGGCGTCGGCGAGGAACCGGTGGGTGACCCGCCGGAGACCGGCGTCGCCGGACTTCCACTCGACGCCGGGCGCGCTCGTGACGTCCCGCGCGACGCGCCAGGCGCGGGCCAGGAACTTGGCGGAGCCGACCGGCGAGACGTCCGCCCAGTCGATGTCGTCTTCCGGCGGCCCGGCGAAGGCCATGGTGAGCCGCACCGCGTCGACGCCGAACTGGTCGACCTCTTCGGTGAAGTAGACCAGGTTGCCCTTGCTCTTGGACATCTTGGCGCCGTCGAGGATGACCATGCCCTGGTTCAGCAGCGCCGTGAACGGCTCGGTGAAGCTGACGTAGCCGAGGTCGAAGAGCACCTTGGTCATGAAGCGCGCGTAGAGCAGGTGCAGGATGGCGTGCTCGACGCCGCCGACGTACTGGTCGACGGGCGCCCACTTCTCGGCTTCCTTCGGGTCGAACGCCTTGGTGTCGTCGGTCGGGTTCAGGAAGCGCAGGAAGTACCAGGAGCTGTCCACGAAGGTGTCCATCGTGTCCGCGTCGCGGCGGGCCGGGGTGCCGTCGATCGGGTTGGGCACGTTGACCCAGTCGGTCGCTCCGCCCAGCGGCGACGTGCCCTTGGGCTTGAGATCGAGGCCGTCGGTGGGCGGCAGCAGCACGGGCAGCTGGTCTTCCGGCACGGGGATCTCGGCGCCGTCCTGGCCGTGGATGATCGGGATCGGCGTGCCCCAATAGCGCTGGCGGGAGATGAGCCAGTCGCGCAGGCGGTAGTTCTTGGCGGCGCGGCCGGTCCCGGCGGCGGCCAGCTGCTCGATCATGCGCTTGATCGCGGTGTTCTTACTGAGGCCGTTGAGCGCACCCGAGTTGATCAGGCGGCCCTCTCCGGTCAGTGCGACACCGGTGCGGGCCGGGTCGAGCGCGGGGAGTTCGTCGGTGCCGTCGATCATTTCCTGCGTGATCACGGGAATCATGCCGGTGACCGGCGCGGTCGTGTCGAGGACCACGATCACGGGCAGGTCGAAGCGGCGGGCGAAGTCGAGGTCGCGCTGGTCGTGGGCCGGCACCGCCATCACGGCACCGTGGCCGTAGTCGGCGAGCACGTAGTCCGCGGTCCAGATCGGCAGGCGTTCGCCGTTGGCCGGGTTGACCGCGTAGCGCTCGAGGAAAACGCCGGTCTTCTCCCGGTCGGTGGCCTGGCGCTCGATCTCGGTGCTGTTCTGAACCTGCACCAGATATTCCTGGAACCGTTCCTGGACGGCGGGCGAGGCATCCGCGACCAGCTCGGCGGCGAGGTCCGCGTCGGGGGCGACGACCATGAAGGTCGCGCCGTAGAGGGTGTCCGGGCGGGTCGTGAAGACGCTGATGCGTTCCTCGCGGCCCTCGATCACGAAGTCGACGTCGGCGCCGATGGAGCGGCCGATCCAGTTGCGCTGCATGTTCAGCACCTTGGCCGGCCAGGTGCCCTCGAGCTGGTTCAGGTCGTCGAGCAGGCGGTCGGCGTAGTCGGTG
>DATISQ010000144.1:0-19607 GCA_035581905.1 Cryobacterium sp. | reverse complement strand
GAGGGTGTTTTGTCCGCAACTCAAGGTGTGGACTCGCGCGCTCCGGTCCATCCCCGGGCCCGAAGCCGTCGTTCGACGCGCATCGTCAGCGCCGTCGGTCGCTGCAGGTCGTCATCCGTGAATTGAAGCATCTGCCAGCCGGCATCCTCGACGCTGCCCACTCGGCGGATGTCCTTGCGCCACTGCGCCCGGTCCGTGCGGTGATGGTCGCCCTGGTATTCGAGCATCAGCTTGAAGTGCGGGTAAGCCAGGTCTGCCCGGGCGAGGAAGCGCCCGCGGGAGTCGAAGATTTCGTAGTTGCACTCCGGCTCCGGCAGTCCGGCGAGCACGATGATGACCCGCAGGATCGACTCGCGGGGGGACTCCGCACGTGTGCGCAGCAGTGGCAGGGCCAGGCGCGCCGTCGTGAGTCCGCGCCGACCGGGGTGCCGTTCCATGGCAACCTTGAGCTCGGCGATGGTGGTGAGCGGATGCTCCCACCGCACGAGATGGTCACCCAGCGCGACGAGCTCGAGCAGGGACAGCTTTGCTGCCAGGTCGAGCCACGTCCGCCCGGGGCTGGTGACGTTGAGTCCCTGCGCGACTCTGAGCTCGCCGGCACCCATCCGCACGCTGTGGCCCACGATGTCCCGCGCGTCCATCGCACGCATCGGCGCGGGGACTCCGACGTGGAGTGGCCGCGCCGCCTGGAGGCGGTAGGGCAGCGGGAGCCTCAGGACGTGGGCGGCGGTGCCGTACATGAAAAAGGCGGCCGGGGGCATCCGCAGCGACACCGCGCGGCAGAGATTCTCGACGCTCCTTTCCGCATCCATGGGTGCACGGATGCCCCAAAACGGCGCCCACAGGTCGCCGCCGTTGAGCCGCGATCGCCCGATCTCGCCATCCCGAGCCTCGACGACCAGAAACGGTTGATCACCGAGGCCCTCGGGCAGCGGAATTCGTGATGTCATGCGTCGAGGGTGGCCTATCTGACGGCTACCCGCCCCGTGTTGTCCACAGGGCTCTGCCGTTCCTCGTCGCGCGGTCGCGGCCACGGTGCCCGAACGGTTCGGCCGACTTGCGGACAAAACACCCTCATCCGCGCGGCGAGGGTGTTTTGTCCGCAAGTCGGCGGAGAGACCGACCCGGGGCAGCGCCGGCAGGGGCGGGCGGCTCAGGGGCGGGCGACGCAGGGGCGGGCGGCTCAGGGGCGGGCGGCTCAGGGGCGGGCGACCTCGATCAGGGTGACGCCGGCCGGCGCGGCCGGGTCGGACATCGCGGCGAGGGCCGCCGGCGCCTCGGCGAGGCTGACGCGGCGGCCGATCAGGTCCTGCGGGCGCAGCCGTCCGGAGGCGACCAGCGCCAGGAGCGCCGGGTAGTCGCCCGCGGGCATCCCGTGGCTGCCCATCACGGTCAGTTCGCGGGCGATGACGTCGCCGAGCGGCATCCGCGGGTCTTCCGCCAGCAGCCCGATCTGCACGTGACGGCCCCGGGTCGCCAGTGAACGGATGGCGATTCCCACCGTGCCCTCCCGGCCGAGGGCCTCGACGCTGACGTGCGCGCCCGCATCCGTGCCCGTGACCGAGCGGATGCGCGCCACCACCTCGTCGTCGGAGTGCCCGGCGGAATCCACCGTGAAGGTCGCGCCCACCCGGGCCGCCGTCTGCAGGGCCGCGGCGCTGATGTCCACGGCGATCACGGTCGCACCGAGTGCCGCGCCGATCATGACCGCGGAGAGTCCGACGCCACCGCAGCCGACCACGACGAGCGTCTCACCCGGCTGCAACCGGGCCTGGTGCACGAGCCCCCGGTACGAGGTGGCGAAGCGGCAGCCGAGCAGCGCGGCGGCCCCGGCGTCGAGGTCCGCGGGGATCGCGATCAGGTTGACGTCGGCATTGTGCAGGGCCACCCGCTCCGCATAGGAGCCCCAGTGGGTGAAGCCGGGCTGGGTCTGGTTGCGGCACACCTGGCCGTTGCCGTCCCGGCATTCGGGGCAGTCGCCGCAGGCGCAGACGAAGGGCACGGTGACGCGCTGACCTACGGCGAAGCGGCGCACCTCGGGCCCCACCGCGTCGATCACGCCGACCAGCTCGTGGCCCGGCACGTGCGGCAGGGCGATGCCCGCGTCATGTCCGAGCCAGCCATGCCAGTCGCTGCGACAGAGGCCGGTGGCCTCCACCCGCACCACCACCCCGGCCGCCGACGGCTCCGGATCGGGCACTTCCCGCAGCTCGGGTGCGGCACCGAACGCGTCGAACCAGACGGCTCTCATCGGCTGCTCCAACTCGCGCCGCGCACAGTCGCGCCGCTCAGGGTATCGCCGCGCACAGTCGCGCCGCTCAGGGTCGCGCCGCTCAGGGTCGCGCCGCGCAGGGTCTCGCCGCGCAGGGTCGCGCCGCGCACAGTCGCGCCGCTCACGGTCAGGATGCCGCGGGGCCGATATCGGTGGCCGTGGCCACGGAGCCGGCAGCGGGAAGCTCGACCTGCAGGTCGAACAGGGCCTCGAGTCCGGCCAGGAACGCGGCCTGCTCGCCCGCCCGGGCCAGCTCGCGTGAGCGGACCATCGGGGTGTGGAGCAGCACGCCGGCCAGATGGCGCAGGGCAGCCTCGGTCTGTTCGCTGTTGTCACCTCGGTTGCGCGCCCGCTGGATCTCACCGTCGAGAATGTCGAAAATGTAGCTGCGCAGGGCCACGACGGCCGGTGCGAGGCTCTGCTCTTCGGCGACCGCGGAGAATTTGCGGGCGGCGCGGCCCACGAGCAGGCGGGCGTCGCTGGTGGCGTTGAGTTCCTCGAGCGGCGCGTGGATGCGGATGGTCTCGAGGTCGAGCAGTTCGACCCCGGCCAGGTCCGTGACGTCCGGGTCGACGTTGCGGGGCAGGCCCAGGTCGATGATGAGCCGGCGGGGGATGTCGGCCGGGGCATCCGTCATCGGGCAGGAGGGAAGCGTTAGCGCCTCGGCGGCCGGGAGCTGCAGGGATAGCGCGCGGCCCGAGCGGAGCAGCGCCGCATCGATCACGTGGGTGTCGGCGGTCGTGCAGGTGAGGATCAGGTCCGCCTCGGCGGCTTCGATGGCGAAGGCCGACTCGGCGACGGCGGTGATCTGGTGCGACGTGGCGAACTTGTGCGCGCGGCCCGAGGGGGAGTACACCCGAACGTCCTCGGCGCCGAGATCCCGCAGCGCGGCGAGGGACGCCCCCGCATAGCGGCCGGTGCCGATCAGGAGCACCCGGGTCTGCGCCCAGTCCGTGATGCGACTCTCGGCCAGTTCGAGGGCCAGGCGCACGAGCGACCGCCCCGCGGCGCCGATGCCGGTACGGTTCTTCACGCCCCGTGAGGTCTGCGAGGCGCGCTGGAAGAGGCGCTCGAGCTCGGGGCTGGTGGTGCGGGAGAGCCGGGCCTGCTCGAGCGAGCGGCGCACCTGCCCGGCGATTTCGCCCTCGCCGACGACGACCGATTCGAGGCCACTCGTCACGGCGAAGAGATGCTCGGCGACGCTGCTGCCGTGCACAAGGTCCAGGGTGTCTCGCAGCACGTCGACGGCCACCCCAGTGCTCGCGCTGACGCCGTCGATGGCGGCGTGCACGGCCAGAAGAGGGGAAGAGCCCAGTGGCTCGTCGAGGTCGAGGTAGGCCTCGAATCGGTTGCAGGTGGCCACGACCACGGCACCGACCAGGGTCGGGTGCCGCTCGAGAATGCCGCCGGCCGTATCGTTCGCGCCGACAGACAATCTCTCCAGCACGTCAAAGCTGGAGTTCTTATGGCTGGCGGACAGACAGATCAACACTCGACGAGTCTAGGACCTGCCGCTGGGAGCACGAATCGCCCGGGCGTCGGAAGTTTGACAGAATCAAGGCAATGAACCTCGACGCGCAACACCCCCTTGCAACCGGACTCACCGCCGATGCCCGCCTCATCCGCGCCTACCAGGGCACCCGACCAGACGTCACCCCCGTCTGGTTCATGCGCCAGGCCGGGCGTTCGCTGCCCGAATACCGGTCACTGCGGGTCGGCACACGCATGCTTGACGCCTGCCTCGACCCGGAGATGGCGAGCGAAATCACGCTGCAGCCGGTGCGCCGGCACAACGTCGACGCCGGAATCCTCTTCAGTGACATCGTCATCCCGCTCAAGCTCGTGGGCGTCGACGTCGAGATCGTCGCCGGAACCGGACCGGTCCTCGGCACGGCCGTGCGCACGGCGAAGGATGTCGCACAGCTCACCGCTCTCGATCCGGCCGTACTCGAGGAGAGCCTCGCCCCGATCACCGCGGCGGTCGCCCGCACCGTCGCCGAGCTCGGTTCGACGCCGCTGATCGGATTCGCCGGCGCCCCGTTCACACTGGCGGCCTACCTCGTGGAGGGCGGCCCGTCCAAGGACCACATCCACGCCCGCACGCTCATGCACGCGGACCCCGAGGCCTGGGCCGCCCTGATGGCGTGGACGGCCGAGGTCACCGGACGCTTCCTGCGCGCGCAGGTTCTGGCCGGCGCCAGCGCCGCCCAGCTGTTCGATTCCTGGGCCGGTGCGCTCTCGCTGGCCGATTACACGCGCTTCGTCGCTCCTGCCTCCACCGCGGCGATCGCCCATGTGCGCGACCTCACCTATGACGAGGGTGCCGCGGGCACGGATGCCGCCGACGCCACATCCGTGCGCCGCAACGTGCCCGTCGTGCACTTCGGGGTGGGCACGGGCGAGCTGCTCAAGGAGATGCACGCCGTGGGCGCCGACGTCGTCGGAGTCGACTACCGGGTGCCGCTCAACGAGGCCAACCGTCGGCTCGGCGGCCTGGTCCCGGTGCAGGGCAACGTCGACCCGGCGCTGCTCGCCGCACCGTGGCCGGTGCTGGAAGCCCATGTGCTCGACGTTCTCGAACGCGGACGCACGGCACCCTCCCACGTGCTGAACCTGGGCCACGGCGTTCCCCCGATGACCGACCCGAACGTGCTCACCAGGCTGGTGGCCTTCGTCCATGAGGTCACCGCGGTCTCCGCCGACGCGCCCGAGCCCGTCCCGGAAGCCCCGGTCATCGCGCCGCCCGCTTCCTGACCACCGCACGCAAGCTGGGGAAGCGAATGAAAGACGTCATCATCGTCGGCGGAGGGGTGGCCGGCCTGATCGCCGCCCGCGCCTGCGTCCGGGTCGGACTCAGCGTGACCGTGCTCGAGGCGACCGGCGTGCCGGGCGGCGCGCTCGGCAGCCACGAGGTGGCCGGGCTCACCCTCGACAGCGGCGCCGAGAGCTTCGCCGTCCGGCGCAATGCGGTGGCCGAGTTCATCGCCGACCTCGGGCTGTCCGACGAGGTCGTCGCGCCGAACCCCGCCGGAGCGTGGCTGCAGCTGCCCGACGACCGCGTGCCGAATGGTTCGGTCAGCGTTCCGCTGCCCAAGGCCGGCGTGCTCGGCATCCCCGGCTCTCCCCTCGCCGAGGACGTGCGCCGCGTGATCGGCTGGAGCGGCGCCTGGCGCGCCTACGCCGACCGGTTGATGCCCGTGTTGACGATCGGCCGGGAACACAGCCTGGGCAAGCTCGTGCGGAAGCGCATGGGGCGCCGTGTGCTCGAACGACTCGTCGAACCCGTGACCGCCGGGGTCTACTCGTCGTCCGCCGACGACCTCGAGATCGACGTCGTGGCCCCGGGCCTCAACCCCGCCCTCACCGTGGCCGGTTCCCTCTCCGGAGCGGTGCTGTCGCTGCGCTCCGGCGCCCCGGCCGGTTCCAACGTGGCCGGGCTCCGCGGCGGCATGTCCCGCCTCGTGGCCGCCCTGGTCGCCGACCTCGCGCACTTCGGGGCCCAGATCGTGACGGATGCCCCGGTCACCCGGCTGCGGCGCTCCGGCACCGAGGACGCACCCGTCTGGACGGTCACCTGCGCCCCGGATGCCCCGGGCGCCCCGGATGCCCCGGATGCCCCGGGCGTCCCGGCTCCGGAGACCACCCTCGACGCCCGGTTCGTGATCATCGCGACCCCCGGGGCACAGGCGCTCGGCCTGCTGGCCGACCTGAGCCCGGCCCATGCGGCGCTCGCCGAACTCGACTGGCCGCAGCCGACGGCGATCGAACTGGCCACCATCGTCATCGACGCCCCGGAACTGGATGCCCACCCGCGCGGCACCGGCGTGCTGGTCGCGGCCGCGACCCCCGGGGTCAGCGCCAAGGCGCTCACCCACGTGACCGCGAAGTGGACGTGGCTGGCCGAGGCCGCCGGACCGGGCCGCCATGTCATCCGCCTGTCCTACGGTCGCTCCGGCCAGGACAGCCCCACCGCCGGACTGAGCGATGACGAATTCCTCGCCCTGTCCCTGGCGGATGCCCGCACGATCCTGGGCGTCGACCTCGACGCGACCGCCGTGCGCGGTTTCGCCCGCACGGTCTGGGGCGATGCCCTGTCACCGGCGACCGTCGGCGCAACCGAGCGGGTGAGCCGGGTGCGCGAGGTCGTGGCCGCCACCCCGGGGCTCGAACTCACGGGCGCCTGGCTCGCCGGCACCGGCCTGGCGTCGGTGATCCCGGATGCCGTCGCCGCCGCAGCCCGCACCCGGCACGAGGCTCTCGGCATCTGATTCACGGCCACCGGCCGCGCCCTCCTGCCTCCATCCCGGATGGGGGATACTCTGAAGGTTACGTACACGTTGAGGAATGGAGTCACAATGCGGGGAAAGCTTCTGTTCATCACGGGCGGATTTGTCGGATATGTCCTGGGCGCGCGCGCCGGACGCAAGCGCTACGACCAGATCGTGGCCGCCGCCGAGAACCTGTGGAACGCACCGCCCGTGCAGCGCCGAGTGGACGAGGCGCGCGACTTCGCGCTCGAGCGCGTCGGGGATGTGCCGTCGGCTCTCTTCGAGACCGGCAAGAAGCTCGTCTCGGCCGTGCAGTCCAAGACGTCCCGGACGACCGGGACCAGCTACACGGTGCCGACGCCGACCACCACTGCGCCGACCACCACCGCGCCGGCCAACCCGACGTCGGCCACCGACGACGCCGCCACGAACTAATCGCCGCGACAATCCGAACGAAGGGGATTCTGTGAGCTACAGCGAATTCAACCCGAAAAGCCGGAAATCGACGTTCGACCTTCTCGGCGAGCTGCCCGTCCAGATCATCGCTCTGGTCAAGGCCGAACTCGACGCGGCCAAGGCGGAGTTCGCCGGCAAGGCCAAGAACGTTGGGCTGGGCATCGGGCTGTTCGTCGTGGCGGCCGCATTCGTCTTCTTCGCGGGCATGGTGCTGGTCGCTGCCGCGATCATCGCGCTCGCCCTCGTGTTGCCGCTCTGGCTCGCGGCCCTGATCGTGGCGGCCGCCCTGCTGCTGCTCGCGCTCCTGCTGGCGCTGATCGGCAAGAACCGGCTGAAGGCCGGAACGTCATCGGATCCGGACGGCGTGACGGACAGCATCCGTCGCGACGTCGACGCCCTCAAGGGAGTTGGCAAATATGAGCACTGAAGTGAACAAGTCCACCGAGAAAACGATTGTCGTGCCGGATGAGGCCGCGAGCGGGACCGTCGAAGTCGTGACGGCCGCTCCTCGCTCCCGGACCGAGTTGCGCGCCGAGGCAGCCCGAGCCCGCGTCGAGCTCGCGCAGACTCTGGACGCGCTCGAGTACAAGCTCAACGTGCCGAGGCAGATTCGCGTGCGCTCGCGCCTGCTCCAGGTCCGGCTGAGCGACTTCGGCGAGAAGAATCCCCTGGCCCTGGCCGGCATCGTCCTGGGCGCGGCCTCGGCCGTGGTGGGCGCCGTCTGGCTCGGCGTCAAGGCCGTGCAGCGCCGCTGAGGCCACGGGAGACCGGTCCTCGGCCGCGCAGTTTTGGCTCTCGCAGCAAAGAAGTAGAGACTAGTAGTTATGACTCACCCGGCTGCCGGAGAGGCAGTACACCCACCTCACTCGACCACCTCCACCGAGACCCACGGCACGACCGATGCGACAGCCGCATCGCCGGAGGGATTCACTCTCTTCGCGGTGCTCCGCAAGGATCCGAGCAACCCGGACGACCTCGACGGCCACGACGTGCCCCGAGCGGTCCTGGAGCTCGACGACGTCTGTGCCCTGGTCGAGGCCGAGGGGGTCACCATCCGCGGGTTCTATGACGTCTCCGGGCTTCGCGCCGACGCCGACGTGATGATCTGGACCCACGCGCCGGACGCCGAGACCCTGCAGTGGGCCCACCGCCAGCTGCGTCGCAGCCGCCTGCTCAAGAGCCTCCTGCCGACCTGGAACGCCATGGGTGTGCACCGCGACGCCGAGTTCAACAAGAGCCATGTGCCCGGGTTCCTGCGGGGGATCGAGCCGAAGGCCTGGCTCACCGTCTACCCGTTCGTGCGCAGCTACGAGTGGTACCTGCTGCCGGAGGCCGAGCGCAGCGCCATGCTCGCCGACCACGGCCGTAAGGGCGCGGCCTTCCGCGGCGCCATCGCCAACACGGTCTCCTCGTTCGCCCTCGGCGACTACGAGTGGCTGCTGCCGATCGAAAGCGACGAGCTCACCGAGCTCGTCGACCTGATGCGCGAACTGCGCAATACGGAGGCCCGCCGCCACGTGCGCGAAGAGGTCCCGTTCTACACCGGCCGCCGCATCTCGACGGCCGAACTCGTGGAGGTTCTGCAGTAATGACTACCTACGACGCCATCCTGCTCGCCGGTTTCGGCGGCCCCGAGGGCCAAGACGATGTGATCCCCTTCCTGCGCAACGTCACCGGGGGACGCGGCATCCCCGAGGAACGCCTCGAAGAGGTCGCCAAGCACTACCGCCACTTCGGCGGGGTCAGCCCGATCAACGACCAGAACCGGGTGCTCCGCGCCGCGCTTCAGGCCGAGCTCGAACGCCGCGGCATCGACCTGCCCGTGCTCTGGGGCAACCGCAACTGGGCGCCGTACCTGCGCGACACCATCAGCGAGGCCAACGACAACGGCCAGACCCGTCTCCTGGCCATCGCCACCAGCGCGTACAGTTCCTACTCCGGCTGCCGCCAGTACCGCGAGGACTTCGCCGCCGCGCTCACCGCGACCGGGCTGGAGGGCGTGGTGCACATCGACAAGGTGCGCCAGTTCTTCGACCACCCCGGGTTCGTCACGCCGTTCGTGACCGCCCTCCGACAGGGGCTCGCGGATGTCGAGGCCCAGGTCCCCGGCATCGACCTGGCCACCGAGGTCGAGATCCTGTTCTCCACCCACTCGATCCCGATGACCGACGCCAACAAGAGCGGACCGGCCGAGCGCGGTTTCGGCGAGGGCGGCGCCTACGCGGCGCAGCACCTGGCCGTCGCCCAGAAGGTCATGGTCGGCGTGGACACCCCGTGGCAGCTGGTCTTCCAGTCCCGCAGCGGGCCGCCCAGCATGCCGTGGCTCGAGCCCGACATCAATGACGCCATCGCGCTGCTGCCGGAGCGGGGCATCCGTGCCATCGTCATCGTGCCGCTCGGTTTCGTCAGCGACCACATGGAGGTCATGTGGGACCTCGACAACGAGGCCACCGAGACCGCCGGTGAACTCGGCCTGGTGTCCGTGCGCGTGCCGACGCCCGGCGTCGACCCGGCCTTCGTCAGCGGGCTCATCGACCTGGTCGAGGAGCGGCTGAACGACACCCCCGCCGACGCCCGTCCGCACGAGACCGACCTGGGTCCCTGGTACGACGTCTGCCGCCCCGGCTGTTGCGAGAACGTGCGCCTGGGCTTCAAGCCTGCCGTGGCCGGGATGGCTCCGTGAGCCTGATCCGCGTCGGTACCCGTGGCAGCGCGCTCGCCCTGGCGCAGACCACGGCGATCGCGAACCGCATCGCGACCGCGTCCGGCTCCGAGGTCGAGATCATCACGGTCACGACGCACGGCGACATCTCACGCGAGTCGCTGTCGACGCTGGGCGGCACGGGCGTGTTCGCCAGTGCGCTGCGCGAGGCGCTCCTCGCCGACGAATGCGACGTCGTCGTGCACTCCTTCAAGGACCTGCCCACGGCCGCGTACCCCGGCCTCCGCATCGGCGCCACGCCGAAGCGGGCGGATGCGCGCGACGTGCTGTGCGCTCGCGCGGGGCTGAACCTGACCACGCTGCCCGAGCGCGCACGGGTCGGCACCGGTTCACCGCGCCGGGCGGCCCAGCTGCGGTCCCTGCGTCCGGACCTGGACGTCGTCGACATCCGCGGCAACGTGGAGACCCGTCTGGGGCGGGTGGCCGAGGGCGACCTCGACGCCGTCGTTCTCGCCGCCGCCGGCCTCAGCCGACTGGCGCTGCTCGAGTCCGTGGACGGCGAATACCTGGAACTGTCCGACTGGCCGACCGCCCCCGGGCAGGGCGCGCTCGCGCTCGAGGTGCGCGACGGGAAGCTCGACCGGTCCCTCACCGCCGCCCTCACGACGATCAACCACCAGACCAGCCAGGCCACCGTCATGGCCGAGCGTCTGGTGCTGGAGCGGCTCGGAGCCGGCTGCGCGGCGCCGATCGGCGCCATGGCCGCGATCGACGACGGGCTCCTGTTCCTCACGGCCACGGTGTACAGCCCGGACGGCTCCCGCAGCGTCGTGGCCTCCCATGCCGCGACCCCCGAAGCCCACTCCATTGCGCACCTGGCCGAGGCCGCGCAAGATGTTTCTGACCGTGTTTCGCGTGACCTGCTCGCCGGCGGCGCTGCCGACTTCGCCCCGATGAAGGTGACTTCGTGATGACCTCGCGTTATAAGACCCAAACCAGCCTCGCCAAGCCGCTCACCGGCTGGCGTGTCCTCGTGCCCCGCGGCGGCCCGTGGGGCGACCACGTCGCCGCCGACCTGCGGTCCAAGGGCGCTCAGCCGATCGTGGCGCCCATGATCAACTTCGCCCCGACCGACGACGCTCCCGCACTCGAGGCGGCCCTGGCGCGCCTCGCGGCGGGCGATTTCGACTGGATGACCGTGACGAGTGCCACGACCGTCGACGTCCTGTCGTCCCACCGGGCCGTGGTGGCGCCGACGACGCGCATCGCCGCGGTCGGCGAGACCACCGCCGCGGCACTGATGGCGGCCGGCTACCGGGTGGACATCGTTCCCTCCGAAGACAATTCCGCCCGCGGGCTCCTCGAGGAGTGGGAGGCGGCCACCTCGGGCCAGGTGCCCCTGCGCATCCTCACCCTGCGTTCGGAAATTGCCAAGCCGCTGCTGACCGAGGGACTGCGCCGGATCGGCCACGAGGTCGAATCGGTCGTCGCGTACCGCACGATCGGCGTCCCGGTGGACCAGCGCGTCGTCGCGGATGTCGCGGCCGGCAAGGTCCAGGCCCTGCTGGTCACCTCCGGAAGCGTGGCGCAGCAGGTGCAGGACCAGCTCGGCCCGATCCCGGAATCGACCGTGGTGGCGTGCATCGGGCCGCGCACGGCGAAGGATGCGGCGGCCATCGGCCTGCGCGTCGACGTCGTGGCCGACTCGCCGAGCGCCGAATCCCTGATCCACGCCCTGGTCCACGTCGCCGAATCCCGCTGACGTTGCGCGCGCGGCCAACCCTGCGACGTAGGGTTGACGAGTGATAAACCCCGTCATCCGCCCGCGACGGTTGCGCACCACTCCTGCGCTCCGTCGCCTGGCCAGCGAAATCCGTCTGCACCCCTCCGAACTGGTTCTGCCGATGTTTGTGCGGGAGGGCAGCGGTGAGGCGATGCCGATCCAGTCGATGCCCGGGGTGGTCCAGCACACCATCGACAGCGCCCGCCGGGCGGCGACCGAGGCCGCGGAAGCAGGCATCGGCGGAGTCATGCTCTTCGGGGTGCCGGCCGTGCGCGACGCCGTCGGCTCCGGGGCCACCGATCCCGATGGCATCCTCAACGCAGCCACCCGTGCGCTGGCCGACGAGGTCGGCGACGCCCTCGTCGTGCAGACCGACCTCTGCCTCGACGAGTTCACCGACCACGGCCACTGCGGACTGCTCGCCGCCGACGGCAGCGTCGACAACGACTCCACCCTCGAGCGTTACTGCGAGATGGCGCTCGTGCAGGCGGCCTCCGGGTCGCAGCTGCTCGGCCTGAGCGGGATGATGGACGGCCAGGTTGCCGCCGTCCGCGAGGCGCTCGACCTGAACGGGTACGTCGACACGGCTGTTCTCGCCTATTCGGCCAAGTACGCCTCGGCCTTCTACGGTCCCTTCCGCGACGCCGTGGAATCCACCCTCGAGGGTGACCGGCGCAGCTACCAGCTCGACCCGGCGAACCGCCGGGAGGGCGTGCGCGAGGCCCTGCTGGACATCCAGGAGGGCGCCGACATCGTGATGGTCAAGCCCGCCGGCAGCTACCTCGACGTGCTGGCCGAGGTCGCCGCCGTCAGTGATATTCCGGTTTGGGCATACCAGGTCTCCGGTGAGTACGCGATGATCGAGGCCGCGGCCGCCCACGGCTGGATCGACCGCCGCCGGGCCGTCGAGGAGTCCGTGCTCAGCATCCGTCGCGCCGGCGCGGACGCCGTGCTCACCTACTGGGCGGTCGAACTGGCCACCTGGCTCAACGAAAGACAGGCCCGCTGATGTCCCGCAACGACGATCTCTTCGCCCGCGCGCAGCGCGCCATCCCCGGCGGCGTCAACTCGCCCGTGCGGGCTTTCCGCTCGGTCGGCGGCACCCCGCTGTTCCTGGTCAAGGCGAAGGGCGCCTACGTCACCGATTCCGACGGCCGCGAATACGTCGACCTGGTCAGCTCGTGGGGCCCGGCCATCCTCGGTCACGCCCACCCGGAGGTCGTGCAGGCGGTGCAGGATGCCGCCGCGCTCGGCCTGTCGTTCGGTGCCTCCACCCCGGGCGAGACCATCCTGGCCGAACTGATCGAAGAACGCGTCGGCGCGGTCGAGAAGCTGCGCCTGGTCTCGACCGGCACCGAGGCCACCATGACGGCCATCCGTCTCGCCCGCGGTTTCACCGGTCGTGACCTCCTGATCAAGTTCGCCGGGCACTACCACGGCCACTCGGACGGGCTGCTGGCCCAGGCCGGGTCAGGCCTGGCCACGCTGGCTCTGCCCGGTTCGGCCGGGGTGACGGCAGCGACGGCCGCGCAGACCCTCGTGCTGCCCTACAACGACCTGGCTGCCGTGCGGGTCGCCTTCGAGGCGCACCCGGGCCGGATCGCCGCCGTGATCACCGAGGCGGCGGCCGCGAACATGGGCGTCGTGGCTCCCGACGCGGGCTTCAACGCCGCGCTCACCGCCCTCGCACACGAGCACGGCGCGCTCCTGATCATCGACGAGGTCCTCACCGGCTTCCGCGTGCATCCCGCCGGCTACTGGGGCCTGGACACCACGGGCCCGGGCCGGGCGGACTACACGCCGGACCTGTTCACCTACGGCAAGGTCATCGGCGGAGGCCTGCCCGTGGCGGCCCTCGGCGGTCGCGCCGACGTGATGGACTTCCTGGCCCCGAACGGCCCGGTCTACCAGGCGGGCACGCTCTCCGGGAACCCGGTGGCGGTCGCCGCCGGCATCGCGACCCTGCGGGCGCTGGACGCGAGCGTGTACGAGCACATCGACGCCACCGCGTTGCTGCTCTCCGAAGCCGTCTCCGCCGCCTTCTCGGCCGAGGGCGTCGCGCACAGCGTGCAGCGGGCCGGCAACCTGTTCAGCTTCGTCTTCGGTGCCGAGGCCGCGGCCAGCCCGCCCCGGGACTACGCCCAGGTGCAGCGCCAGGAGACGTTCCGCTACGGGCCGTTCTTCCACTCCATGCTGGACCAGGGCGTTTCCCTGCCACCGTCGGTGTTCGAGGCCTGGTTCGTCTCCAACGCGCACGACGAGAGCGCGGTCGGCTGGATCCTCGACGCCCTGCCCGCCGCCGCGAAGGCCGCCGCCGCCGCGACGGCACCGATCTGATCAGACCGGTGTGACCTGACAGGCCCGGAGACAATCTTTTGTGAGGTGCCGACACGTCGATTCGCCCCGGAACAGGCAGACTAGACGCATGGCTTCCCTCCGCGTTCACCCTGACCGGCTAGAGATCCACCTCACGAAAGCGGAGAAGACCCTCGCCCTGCGGCGTGAGGATATCGTCGTGCCTCGGGAGAACATCCGTTCGGTGACGATCACGGACGACCCCTGGATTTGGATCCGCGGGATCCGTGCCCCCGGATTGGGTCTGCCGCTGGTGGTCGCTGTCGGCACCTGGAAGTTCCACGGCGGCAAGGACTTCCTGGCGATCAAGCGCAAGCGCCAGGCGGTCGTCATCCATCTCATCGACGACGAGTTCTCCCGGGTGATCCTGACCACCAACCACGCGCCGGACCTGGTCGCGTCCCTCAAGCTTGGTGGTTGAGCCTGTCGAAACTCGGCGGTTAGCCCTCAGCCCGTTGGGCGGGCCTGTCAGTGGCGCACGTCGACGACGGTCCGACCGTGCACGGTGCCCGCGAGGATGCCCGCGGCGGCGTCGAAGGCAGCATCCAACGGGATGACCTGGGTCAGGTTGTCGAGCAGGCTCAGGTCGAGGTCCGTGGCGAGGCGGCGCCAGGCCTCCTCGCGCTGGGCGAGCGGGGCCTCGACCGAGTTGATCCCGATGAGGCTGACGGCGCGCAGGATGAACGGCATGACCGTGGCGGGGAGGTCCGCACCCTGGGCCAGGCCGCAGGAGGTGACCACTCCGCCGTAGTTCGTCTGGGCGAGCACATTGGCGAGGGTGAAGCTGCCGACCGAGTCGATGGCACCGGCCCAGCGCTGGCCCTGCAGCGGCTTCCCGGCCTCGCTGAGGGTGCGGCGGTCGACGAGTTCGACGGCGCCGAGCCCGCGCAGGTAGTCGCCGAGCTCGTCGACCCGGCCGGTCGACGCGTGCACCTGGTAGCCGCGGGCGGCGAGCAGGGCCACGGCGACGCTGCCGACGCCGCCGGCGGCGCCGGTCACGAGCACGGCGCCGGATTCGGGCGTGATCCCGCCGCGTTCGAGGCCCATCACGGAGAGCATGGCGGTGAAACCGGCCGTGCCGATGGCCGCCGCGCGCACGGCGCTGATGCCCTCCGGCAGGCGCACCAGGGAATCCCCGGACACGCGGGCCCGCTCGGCCAGGCCGCCGTGGTGGGTCTCGCTCAGGCCGGCCCCGTTGAGGATGACCTGGTCTCCGGCCGACCAGCGCGGGTCCGTGCTCTGCTCGACCGTTCCGACCAGGTCGATCCCGGCGATCAGGGGCCACCCGCGCACGACCCCGGGGCGACCCGTCAGGGCCAGTCCGTCCTTGAAGTTGATGCTCGAGTATTCGACCGCGATGGTGACGTCGCCGGGCATCAGGAAGCCGTCATCGACCACGCGGAGGGCCGCGCTCTGCGTCTTCTTCCCCTCGGCGTTCTCGGTGCGGTCGACGACGATGGCGCGGAACTCAGTCTCATTACCCATGCATCGAGACTACGCGGAGGCCCGGGTCAGGTGACGTCGCGCTTCCAGCTGACGAAATACCCGATCACGGTCGCCGCCACCGCGTAGGCCAGCAGGACCAGCCCGCCCTGCCACCACTCGAGCATCTCGCTCGCCGAGCCGGCCGGACCGGCGAGGTTGAAGAAACTCGCGCCGACCAGGGCGTCGGAGGCGGCGCCGGGCAGGTAGTTGCCGATCCCCCGGGTCACCTCGGTGAACAGCGACGCGAAGCGCAGCAGCGGCTCGACGAACTGGGTGAACGCGAGAACGATGACGATCGACGCCACCTGGCTGGGCACGAGCACGCCGAGGCCGACCCCGATGGTCGACCAGACGGCCATGGCCACGACCGTGCGTCCGATCAGCGCCCAGGTGTCGGGTTCACCCAGCAGCGGGTCGACGTCGAACGCGTTGATGACGAGCGCTCCGACGCCGACGGATGCGAGCAGCGCGACGACCCCGAAGGCCGCGCCGACCACGAAGAGCGTGATCGTCTTGGCCCCGAGCACCTGGGACCGTCGGGGATTGGCGAGGAACGTGGGGGTGAGCGTCTGGTGCCGGAACTCGCCGGTGGCGGCCAGGGCCCCGAGCAGAACCGGGAAGACATAGCCGATGGATGACGCGAAGCTGTAGATGAGGGGTGGGAGGCTGCCGAAGCCCGCGAGCCCCTGGGAGCCGGTACCGGCGGCATCCGGGCTGATCGCGCCGCTCTCGATGCCCGCGAACAGCGCCGCGAGCCCGCCGGAGAGCAGGGCGATGTAGCCGAACATCACCGCGGCGAGGACCCACCACATCCGAACAGTGCCGATCTTGGCGAACTCGGCCCCGATGGCGCGGCTGAAGGCCGTCATCGTGACTCACCTCCCGTTTCGTTGCCGTTGCCATTGCCGTTGCCGTCCACGAGGGCCAGGAAGGCGTCCTCGAGCCCCTTTCTCTGGCGGTGCAGGGCACTGAGTTCCACGCCGGCCGCGAACGCAAGGTGTCCGATCTGGGTCGGGTCGGCGGCGGCCGCGAGCAACCCGGTGCGCCCGGTGGAGAACTCGATGCCGGCCTGGCTGAGGGCGGCCGCGAGAGCCGCGCGGTCGGGGGAGTCGACCAGGATGCGCGGCGCCGCCTCGGTCTCGAGGCTCGACAGGGTGCCGCGGTGCACGAGCGCCCCGCCGGCGATGATGATGACGTCGTCGACGCTCTGCTGCACCTCGGAGAGCAGGTGGGAGCTGACCAGGACCGTGCGCCCCTCGTCGGCCATGGCGCGGAGGAATCCGCGGATCCACTTGATCCCCTCCGGGTCGAGGCCGTTGATCGGCTCGTCCAGCACGAGCACGCCGGGGTCGCCGAGCAGGGTGAAGGCCAGGCCCAGCCGCTGCCGCATGCCGAGCGAAAAGCCGCCGACGCGCTGGGCGCCGTGTGCGGTCAGGCCGACGGTGCCGAGCACGGCGTCGACGCGGGCGGCAGGCAGGCCCGCCGCGATGGCGTAGACCGCGAGGTGGCTCCGGGCGGTGCGGCCGGGATGGAAGCTGGCCGCCTCGAGCGCTGCCCCGACGGTCTGGAGCGGGCGCGGCAGGTCCCGGTAGCGGATGCCGCCGATCGTGGCCGTGCCGGACGTGGGTGCGACCAGCCCGAGCAGTATGCGCAGGGTGGTGGTCTTGCCGGCGCCGTTGGGGCCGAGGAAACCGGTGACCCGGCCGGGCTCCACGGTGAAGGACAGATTGTCCACCGCGGTGACGCTGCCGAACGTCTTGGTGATGTTGCTGAATTCGATGACCGAGCCGACCGGCATCCGTTCCCCCTCCGCTACTGGGATTCCGACGTTGCGTGCCTCGCTGGAATCTGGCTCCAGCCTAGGGGCGGAGAGCGCCGGACCGGTTCAGCCGCGGAGGAACTCGCGCAGCGCGGCGAGCAGCCGGGACACCTCGCCCGGGGTGTTGTAGGGGGCGAGGCCGATCCGGAGGCCCCCGCCGTCGCCGAGCCCGAGGTGCCGGGAGGCTTCGAGGGCGTAGAACGAGCCGGCCGGGGCGAGGATGCCGCGCTCGGCCAGGTGACGGGAGGCATCCGCTGCGGCGTGGCCGGCGAACGTGACCAGCACCGTGGGTGTGCGCACGGCAGCCCGGGAGTGCAGTCGAGCCCCCGGTAGCGCCATCAGGCCCGCCTCGAGCTCGGCGCGCAGGGACTCCTCGTGGTGCTCGAGGGCCTGGGACGCGTGGATCAGGCGGTCCCGCCGGGACGCCCCGGCCGGGGCCGCGTCGCCGAGGCCGGCGAGGAAGTCCACGGCGGCCGTGACCCCCGCCATCGTCTCGTAGGGGAGCGTGCCCAACTCGAACCGTTCGGGGACCTGCTCGCTCGAGGGCACCAGCTTGTCGGGATGGATCGATTCGAGCAGGGCGGGCGCGGCCGCGAGAATCCCGCAGTGCGGTCCGAAGAATTTGTAGGCCGAGCAGACGAAGAAGTCCGCGCCGAGCGCCGCGACATCCACCGACGCGTGTGGCGTGAAGTGCACGCCGTCGACGTAGAGGAGCGCGCCGACGGAGTGCACGAGCCGCGCGATCGCCGCAACCGGCGGGCAGGTGCCGATCAGGTTGGAGGCGGCGGTCACGGCCACCAGCCGGGTGTGCTCGCTGAGGACCGCGGCGATGTCCGGGACGGACAGCTCGCCCGTCGCCGGGTCGAAGTCCGCCCAGCGGACGGTGGCGCCGGTGCGGTCGGCGGCCTGCACCCACGGGCGGATGTTCGCGTCGTGGTCGAGCCGGGTGACCACGACCTCGTCGCCCGGACCCCAGTCGGCCGACAGGGCGTGGGCCAGGTCGTAGGTGAGCTGAGTGGCGCTGCGACCGTAGACGATTCCGTGCGGGTCGGCGCCGAGCAGGTCCGCCATCGCGCTGCGGAACCCGGTGACGGCGTCCTCCGCGTTCTGCTGGGAGGGACTGCCGGTTCCCCGGATCGAGAGCGGCCCGGTCAGGGTCGACGCGATCGCCGCCCCGACCTCGAGCGGGGTCTGGGTGCCGCCCGGGCCGTCGAAGAAGGCCGTGCCGGCGGCGAGGGCGGGGAAGCTGGGCCGGATCGTGCTCGCATCAAAGGTCACACTGCATCCAATCACAGCCCGGTCGCCCGCCCGGGGGACGCGGCCTGCGCATGGCGGCCGGTCAGGCCTCGGCGTGCGCTTCCGCGTGGGCCGCGCAGGCAGGGGGCTCGACGGCGACGCAGCCCGGGCAGACGACGAGCTGTTCCCGGCAGGAGAGATCCCGGCAATTGAGCATGTTCTTCGTGGGCTCACCGCACCGGGCGCAGCACCCGATCACGGCGGTGTGGTCACTGAAGTCCAGGGACATCCGCTGGTCGAAGACGTAGAGCGACCCGTTCCAGAGGCCGTCGTCGCCGAAGGCCTCGCCGTAACGCACGACGCCGCCGTCGAGTTGATAGACCTCGCCGAAGCCGCGCTCCTTCATCAGGGAACTGAGCACCTCGCAGCGGATGCCGCCGGTGCAGTAGGTGACGACGGGCTTGTCCTTGAGGTGGTCGTACTTGCCGCTCTCCAGCTCGGCCACGAACTCGCGGGTGTTGGCGACATCCGGCACGATCGCGTTCTGGAAGCGTCCGATCTCGGCCTCGAACGCGTTGCGGCCGTCGAAGAACACGACGTCGTCGCCGCGCTCGCCGACGAGGGCGTGCAGTTCGGCCGGGGAGAGCTTGGCGCCGCCGCCGACCACACCATCGGCGTCGACCCGCAACTCGCCGGGCGCGCCGAAGCTGACGATCTCGTCCCGCACCTTCACCACCAGTCGGGGAAAGTCCAGGCTCCGGCCCTGCTCGTCGAGACCGCTGCCCTCGCTCCACTTGATGTCGAGGTGCTTGAACGGGGCGTAGTCCCGGGTTTTTCGCAGGTAGCGCTTGATCGCGGGCAGGTCGCCGCCGACGGTGCCGTTGAGGCCGTCGGCGGAGATCAGGATGCGCCCGCGCAGGCCCAGCGATTCGCACAGGTCCCGCTGCCAGAGGCGCACGGCCTCGGGGTCCGCCAGCGGGGTGAAGACGTAGTAGAGCAGGATCTTCGGAATGGCCACCACGCCATTTTACCGAGTCCACCGGCCGGTAGCCGGCCCGGTAACGGGGTAGCGGGGTGGCTAAGCTTTTGGTATCCGACGTTCGGCAACCAAGTGGAGGCCCCGTGGCCCAGCACGCTCCTCTCGCCCGGTTCGGCTCAGTTCCGCTGTTCACGCTGACCAGCACGGACATGACCGATGGAGCGCCCCTCGCGGCGGCGCAGTACGGCCCCGGCTCCGGCGGCCGGAACCTCTCCCCGCAGCTGGAGTGGTC